>CAZPNF010000053.1:0-9111 GCA_964587715.1 uncultured bacterium
CGATTTCAGCCGTTTTTAATCCCTTTTTTGAATGGTTGTGGTGAAGTTGGGTTAAACCAAATTTAATCCCGGAGGAGTTAAATCCTTCGGGATTTTTTATAGGAGAACGAGCCATAACTTACTGATTAAAAAACTCCTTAAAAAAAGTCCGTGCTGTTTTTGCAGCACGGACCGTACAAGGGGTAGAGAGGAAAGGAGGTTTCTCAATTATTACATCTATAATTCTGGCAACTATTGTGCCACAATTATTTCTCTTGCTATAAATCCTGTATTAATAAGACTATACCCTAACTCTAATCCTTAAATTCTGTTTTAAAGATATTGTAAAACTGTTTCAACATTGTAACATTTCTTTTCAAAATGAAACATTGCCCTGATCGTTACAGAGATTAGCGCCAGCGGTCGCTGTAACGATTTAATCCCCTATAATCCCCCTTTGCCAAGGGGGGATTTAAAATATTGGAGTGCATCGCCTTTATGCGATGCAGCACCTTTTTACTGTTGACAAAGTGCTAATATTTCCTTAGATTTAACACAGAAAGAGTAATTCCCCTGACAGTATATATTTCTGACAGAACGGTCTAAACTTTCAACACCTAATCATCACGGAGAAACTGCATGGCAAAAAAGCTTTTAGACAAGGTTTACGATCCTGAAAAAGTCGAACACAAATGGTATCGGTATTGGATGGATCACAGGTTATTTCACGCAGACGCTAAAAGTCCAAAACCAAAATACACTATTATGATTCCTCCCCCAAACGTAACCGGTATGCTGACGATGGGACATATTCTGAATAATACACTTCAGGACGTGCTTACCCGGTGGAAACGAATGGATGGTTACGAAACTCTCTGGCTGCCAGGGACAGATCATGCCGGCATTGCCACGCAAAATAAAGTAGAAGCTGCCCTGAAAAAAGAAGGACTGACACGGCATGAACTGGGTCGAGAGAAGCTGATTCAACGCATCTGGAAATGGAAAGAAGAATACGGTGGGATTATTCTAAGGCAGTTGAGAAGATTGGGGGCTTCATGCGATTGGGAGAGAGAACGATTTACAATGGATGAGGGATTGAGCAGAGCGGTAAGAGAAGTTTTTGTCCGATTGTATAATAAAGGTTTGATATATCGCGGGAGAAAACTTATCAACTGGTGTCCGAGATGCCATACCGCATTAGCTGATGAAGAAGCACCTAATATCGATGTGGAAGGCAAATTCTGGCGTATCGTCTATCCAATTGTGGGAGATAAAAAGTACATAGTGGTTTCCACAACCAGACCGGAAACAATGTTAGGCGATACGGCTGTTGCAGTTCATCCGGACGATAAAAGATACACTGAACTTATTGGTAAAATGGTTCTCCTCCCTCTGGCCAATCGTAAAATCCCGATCATCGCAGACGAACATGCCGATCCAGAAAAAGGAAGTGGTGCTGTCAAAATCACTCCTGCCCACGATTTTGATGACTTTGAAGTCGGCATAAGGCATGGATTAGAGCAGATCCAGGTAATCGATGAGAACGGAAAGATGAATGAAAACGCTGGCCCGTACAGTGGAATGGACCGCTTTGAAGCAAGAAAGCAAATTTTAAAAGATTTAAAAGAAATGAATCTTCTCAAAGGTGAAGAGCCTCACCTAACCCCTATCCCCCATTGCTACCGATGTAATACAATCATTGAACCGTATCTTTCTGACCAGTGGTTCGTAAAAATGAAACCTCTGGCAAAACCAGCGATTCAAGCTGTTAGAGAAGGAAAAATTCGTTTCTATCCAAAACAGTGGGAGGAAACTTATTTTTATTGGATGGAAAATGTAAAAGATTGGTGCATCAGTCGTCAGATATGGTGGGGACACCGCATTCCAGTATGGACATGCAGTAATGGACACACCTTTGCCAGCCGTGAGGAACCTTCTGTCTGCCCTGAATGCGGAAATACCAAATTAATACAGGATCACGACATGCTCGATACATGGTTTTCGTCCTGGCTCTGGCCATTCAGTACTCTGGGTTGGCCTGACGAAACAGAGGACCTGAAAGCCTTCTTCCCAACAAATACGCTTGTAACAGGTCCTGATATTATCTTCTTCTGGGTAGCCAGAATGATCATGGCATCACTGGAGTTTACAGGAAAGATTCCTTTCAAAGATGTCTATTTCAATGGAATGATACGCGACCTTAGTGGACAAAAGATGTCCAAGTCACTGGGAAATTCTCCTGACCCTCTCTGGCTCATTAATGGAGCTGATAAAGAAACAGTCAAAACTTTTGCGGCCCAAAATCCTTCCTATAAAAATGGCATCCCTGCCTACGGTGCAGATGCCGTCCGATTTACCATGGTGTATTTAACACCGCTTGGTGGAGACATACATTTTGGTCATACCCTTGTCGAGTTCGGGCAAAAGTTCTGCAATAAGCTCTGGAATGCTTCCCGATTTGTTCTGATGAACCTTGATGATATAGAAGAAGTTCCAGACTTGGAATCAGTCAATTCTGAACTGCTGGACATTTCTGACCGATGGATTTTAAGCAGGCTTCAGCGTGTGATAGATAACGTTCGTAAAAATCTTGATGTATTTAGATTTAACGATACAACAAAAAGTCTACACAACTTTATCTGGGGAGAGTTCTGCGATTGGTATCTTGAGATAATTAAACCCAGATTATATAATAAAGAAAATCCCGAAGCAAGAAAAACTGCACAGACAGTTGTACTCTTTGTGCTGGAACATATAATGAGACTGCTTCATCCTTTCATGCCTTTTATTACAGAAGAAATATGGCAGGTGCTCCCAAAACCAAACATGCAAATGGAAGAACCCATCACAATTATGAAACAACCTTATCCTGTAGTTAATAAAAAATGGTTTGATGAAAAGGTAGAAAAAGATATGGAACTCATTCAGAAAACAATTGGAGTTGTACGCAAAATAAGAGGTGAAATGCATGTACCAAATGATAAGAAAGCCGATGTTATATTAAGGGGACCGGAGAAGAAGCTGAAGATTTTAGAAAACTATCAAGAATACTTTAAACGTCTCGGTAAGATTGAATTAATGAAGCTGGGAGAAAAATTTCCCAAACCAGACGATGCAGCAGCAGGCATCGTAGATGATATAGAGATATTTGTTCCACTTGGCGACCTGATTGACATTGATGCAGAGAGAGCGCGAATTGAAAAAGAGATAAAAAGACTGGAAGAACTTCTTAAGAATCTCAACCAGAAGTTAAACAATCATGAATTTATAAAAAAAGCACCTTCGAGTATTGTAGAAAAAGAGCGCCAGAAACAGGCTGATTTCAGAAATAAGTTAGAGAAACTTCAGGAAAGCCGCGAGCTGTTAAAAATGTAAAGATAACGGCGTTTGGAATTCAAATTTCATTGGGGATAAAGTACGTACTTTAATGATTCAATTTTGCAGCAACGATTGATCTTGAATAATCGGTGTAAGAGAAATTTCATCAGTACTGGGTAGATGGGAGCCTCTGCTCTCATCCTCTTTAAAGAATTCCCGGGCTCTGGCAAATTTTGTAAAATCTGTCATTCTGAGCACTTCACTGTCGTTCAGCACAGGCTCTGCGAAGAATCTGGGGCAGGGTAAAATTCAAAAAGAATAAAAGGCTTACGCCTTAACTCCTTGTCATTAAAATAGAGATATCGTTCCGGAGACCACTTCGTTTATCTCTGGAACAATCTCGGAAATTTTGCTATTTGATTTTTGAATTTTAATCTTTAAGCAAGGGAGGCAATAAAAATGAAAAAGTTAGTTAGATTTATATGGATATTTTCCCTGGTGCTTGGAGTATCTCTCAATGCCCAGAATCTCTCTCTTACAATTTACAATGAAAACCGGGCTCTTGTCAGAGAGAAAAGAATTTTATCTCTTAAATCTGGGACTTCGACTATTTCATTTACAAACGTGGCCAGCCGTATTGATCCGACATCTGTTCATTTCAAATCTCTTACATCACCTGAAAAGCTTACCATACTTGAACAGAACTACGAGTACGATCTTGTCAATGCCGATAAGATCATGAGGAAATATCTCGGCGAGAATATTAGACTTGTCACAAAAAAAGGGGAAGTGTTCGACGGCAAACTTCTTACTGCATCTGGTTCTAATATTGTTATACAGGATGAGAATGGAGAAATTAAAATCATCAGAGGTGATGGAGTAGAACATTTTGATTTTCCAGAACTTCCTGAAGGACTGATCACCCGTCCTACTCTTGTATGGCTGATTGAGAATCAGGGCCCCGGAAGTCAACAGACAGAGATAAGCTATCTCACAGGCGGTATTAACTGGCATGCTGAGTACGTGGCTGTTGTTGGCCCAGAAGATAAAAATCTGGACATCGGAGGATGGGTTTCCATTGAAAACCAATCGCGGGCCACGTACAGAAATGCAAAACTTAAGCTCGTGGCTGGAGAAGTTCACCAGATAAGACCTGAAACAAAGCGATACAGAGAAGCCGGGAGAACATTAATGGCGCTCAAAAAAACACTCTCTCCACAGTTTGAAGAAAAACCTTTTTTTGAATATCATCTATATACGCTCCAGCGGAAGACAACGCTAAAGAACAATCAAACAAAACAGATATCGCTCTTTCCGTCTACTATTACAAAAACAAAAAAGATTTTTATTTATGATGGCTACAAAAACGATAAAAAGATTGGTGTATATCTGGGATTCAAAAACAGCAAAAAAGATGGTCTCGGGCTGCCGCTCCCAAAAGGGAAAATTCGGGTTTACAAAAGAGACACAGACAAAGCTTTAGAATTCATTGGTGAAGATCTAATTGACCATACACCTGTTGATGAAAATGTCCGTATCTTTCTTGGGAATGCTTTTGATCTTGTCGGGAATCGGGTTGAAAAATCGTCGAAAAAAATTAGCGAGAAGGCTCGAGAAGAAGAATATGAAATATCTCTGAGAAATCATAAAAAGGAAGATGTGAAGATTGTGGTGGTGGAGCATCTATACGGAGACTGGAAAATCGTCAAACATTCTTACCCCTTCGTCAAAAAAGATGCAAAAACAGTTGAATTTACAATTCCTGTCCCGGCTCATGGAAAGGTTACTCTTTCATACACTGTTTTGACCGTATGGTAGTTTCTTAGGATTAAGCTTTAAAATTTTCATGACATCCTCTTCAAAAAATTCTCTGAATCTGGAAACATCTGTCCAGTACGTTAAAGGCATAGGCCCAAAACGTGCGGAACTCCTTAAGAATGTGAACGTTGAAACCATCGAGGATCTCCTCACCTATTTCCCCCGCCGCTATCTGGACCGCAGTCGGACAACCAAAATTGGCCATCTGCAGCCCGGGGAAGAGGTTACCATTGTCGGGAAAATTTTCTCTCGTGAAATAATTAAGGGACGAACAGAGCGCTTTATTCTTTTGGTAGGAGATGGAACGGGCTTTATCAACTGTGTCTGGTTCAGAGGCATTTCTTACATTTCTAAAGTATTTCAGATTGGAGAAACAGTGGCTTTTAGTGGAAAACTAACATCCTATTACGGTCCCCAATTAATACATCCAGAATACGATAAGATACCAGAATGGGGAGACAGTAATCCTCTTCATACAAGGGGAATCATTCCCATGTATCCCTCAACAGATTCTTTATCCCGATACGGTCTCGACAGCCGCGGATTCAGACGCATTATTCACGACCTGCTTCCGCAAACAGTCGACATTCCTGAAACGCTCTCAGAGGAAATTATTAAGAACCAAAAGCTGGTTTCTCTATCTACTGCTATTTCAAATATTCATTTTCCTTCGAACTGGGGGAATCTATCCCGGGCTCGAAGCAGATTGAAATTTGAAGAGCTCTTTTACATTCAGCTTTTTCTCGCACTTCACAGAAAACATCGAGAACTAGAAAAGAAGGGAATAGAGTTTCCTACAGTAGGTGAGCAGACGCAGGAGCTGGTGGAAAAACTTCCCTTCAAGCTGACCAATGCACAAAAGAGAGTGCTCCGTGAGATTAGACGGGACATGAAAACAGAGCGCCAGATGAATCGTCTGCTGCAGGGAGATGTTGGATCAGGTAAAACTATGGTTGCCCTGATTGCAATGCTAATTGCTGTTGAAAACAGCTATCAGGCTGCACTCATGGCTCCAACAGAAATACTGGCTGAGCAGCATTTCCTCACAATACACAATCTCTTAGAAGATCTTGGAGTAAAGGTTGCTTTGCTTACGGGGGGACAGAAAAGTTCAGTAAAACGTAAAATACTTGAGGGAATTGAACAGGGGAAAATTAATATTGTAGTGGGAACCCACGCCCTGGTTCAAGAAGGAGTTTCTTTCAAAAAGCTTGGACTTGTTGTTATTGATGAACAACACCGCTTCGGAGTTATGCAGAGGGCAATCCTCAGAGAAAAAGGATACCATCCCGATGTACTGGTTATGACAGCAACCCCTATTCCCAGAACGCTCGCACTAACTCTTTACGGTGATTTAGATATTTCTGTGCTGGACGAGATGCCTGAGGGAAGACGTCCAGTGAGAACGGTATGGAGAAAAGAAAATAAGAGAAAAGAAATATATGAGTTTATCAGAAAAGAAATTCAGCAGGGTAAGCAGGCTTATATAGTTTATCCCTTGGTGGAAGAATCGGAAAAAATTGATCTGGCAGCAGCCACTGAAGCACAGAAAACTCTCTCTGAGGATGTTTTCCCGGAATTCAGAGTAGCACTGCTGCACGGCCGCATGAAGACTGGTGAAAAAGAAGAAGTGATGAAAGCCTTCAAAGCAGGAGATATTCAGATTCTTGTAACTACGACAGTAATAGAAGTTGGTGTGGATGTCCCCAATGCGACGATTATGCTTATAGAGCATGCTGAACGTTTTGGTTTAACCCAGCTGCACCAGCTTAGGGGGCGTGTGGGGCGAGGAAAAGAGCTATCTACATGTATTCTTCTCAGTAAAAACAATGTTTCTGATGAAGCAACAAAACGCTTAAGCACCATGGTAAAAACAACCGACGGCTTCAAGATTGCTGAGGTAGATCTAGAGCTGAGAGGACCAGGGGAACTCTTTGGGACAAAACAGCATGGGATTCTCAATCTTAAAATAGCAAATCTCGCAACGGACGGTTCTATCTTAAACACAGCCAGAAAAGAAGCTTTTCAGTTAGTCGAGAACGACCAACGTCTCGAAAAACCCGAGAACAAAATTATTAAAGAAGCTTACTTGAAACATTATCACAGAAAGTTTGAACTGATGGAAGTGGGATAGGAGATTGCCATGAATGAAAATTCTTCGGACAGAAAGAATGAGGCTCTTTTTCTGCAACTGGTATTCACTTTCCAGACAGCAGCGTGGCAGCAGATGGGAAAAATCAAGAATCCCATAACCGATAAAATTGAAAGAGATTTAAATCAAGCCAGGTTTTCAATCGACATGCTGGAGATGATCCGGACCAAGACTCAAGGAAATTTGTCAGAGGAAGAAATAAAATTTTTAACTAAGACGATCAGTGAGCTTCAATTAAATTATGTAGATGAGGTTAACAAAGAGGAAAAAGAAAAGAAGGAAGAAAAAAAAGAAGAAGCAAAAGAAGAAAAAAAATCTGAAGGTCCTGAAAATAAGACTGAAGCAAAGGACAAAAAGAATAGTAAAAAGAATCATTCAGATTAAGTTATCCTTGATTTCATTAAAAAATAAATGTATCTTTTTTCTTTATGAAAGATGTCATGGTAGATTTAAACCTTTTATATAGCAATAATTTGAAATTTTGAGTCAAGTTTTTAATAAGTGTATTTATCATGCATGCACATAAGAGAAATCAAAGATTAAATATCAAAAATCAAAATGACAATGAAAAAATCATTTGTCTATTTCTTGTCGGTTTGAGGCGAAGCTTCGCTAGTACATTATGGAACTTATTAATGGAGGAAACGAATGGATTCTGCAGCTAAACTGATCAACAGGAAAATTCAGGCTATCGTAGGAGCAGTGGTTTTTTTAATTGCATTTATTGTTTATTTTCATTGTGTAGCACCAACAACATCTTTCTGGGATTGTGGTGAATTCATTGCATGTTCTCACATTCTTGGAGTAATGCATCCCCCTGGAGCTCCTCTGTACCTTCTTATCGGACGAATTTTGACTATGCTCCCGTTCTTTAAAGACATCGGACTTCGTGTAAATATCTTTTCTCCCCTTGTCAGCGCTGGTACAATTCTTCTTGCTTATTTGATTATCGTCCAATTAATTCAGCGGTGGCGCGGGGAAGCAAAAACATGGGAAGATAGAGTCATCCTTTTCGCCAGCGGAGCATTTGGGGCACTGGCTTTTGCATTTACTGACAGTTTTTGGTTCAATACAGAAGAAGCTGAAGTTTACGCATTCTCCATGTTTCTTGCTGCTGCTACTATCTGGCTTGCTCTTTACTGGGGAGAACGAAGCAAAAAAGCAGGTAACCTGCTTCTCATTTTCTTTATTTTCTATTTGTTCGGGCTGGCAACCGGGGTCCACCTTTTAAACATACTGACTTTCCCTTTCATTCTTCTCATAGCTTATTTTCATGAAAATCAGTCGGTAAGAAGATTCCTGCTGCTTATATTTTTACAGGTAACTATTCCTATTACTCTTTATATTCTCTTTTTCCAGTTTGATCCTTCAAAAACATACGGTTCAGCCATGCTTGCCCACCAGGCCAGGGCATGGAGCTTTTTAAAGTGGTTTGGATTTCTCTGGGTTACTGGAACTATGATTTATATCTACTTCAAAGATCGCAGGGCTTTTAAAGCCTGGTGGGTTGTGCTGGGTCTTGTTCTTCTGGGTTATTCAACCTATCTCATACTCTATGTGCGTGCGGGGTTAGCTCCCCCCATTAACGAGAATAATCCATCGACTCTCAAGGGGATGATGGATTATCTTGCTCGGAAACAGTACGGAACGGAGAGTTTGCTGTTGACACTATTCCACCGAAACGCTGATTTCTGGCATTATCAGATCCATCAAATGTACACCAGATATTTTGCTTGGCAGTTTATTGGTAAGGGAATACACTTTGATTATCACGACCGCATCATAGAAATAATCAGTTTTAGGGGACTCTACGGCCTTCCTTTCATAGTGGGCTTATGGGGAGC
>CAZPNF010000054.1:0-9072 GCA_964587715.1 uncultured bacterium
TATGTGCATGCATGATAAATACACTTATTAAAAACTTGACTCAAAATTTCAAATTGTTGATAGATAAAAGGTTTAACAAGGGAGTCCTCATAAAATGAAATCATGTTTCCGCGTAGGAATTCTTTTAACAATCATGTTTTTTGCCCTGGGAGTATGGGCACAAGTTCCAGAGAATAAAGAAAAACTCCAGAAGGAAAAAACAAGTACAATCCCCAAGGTAATAGATTTCTCAAAAATCTTTGAGCAGCAAAAGATGACCAGAGAAGATTTTGAAGCTTTGAAGAGAGAAAAAGAAACAGAATTGCAAGCAAGGCTTTCTCAACCTGCAGCTCTGGAGAAATCTGTAAACCCTGAAAAATACATCGTGGGTCCAGGAGACATTTTTTCCTTCAATGTCCGGGGTCCGACAGAAACACAGGTTCCAATAACAGTTTCTCCCGAGGGGAAGCTTAACGTTCCCTCAGTAGGAGAAATTGGTGTAGACGGAAAAACACTATCCGAGGTTCAAACCTTAGTTTTAAAAAAAGCAGCTCCTGTATATGGAAACAGTAAAATTGCTCTGGCATTAGAAGCTGTTCGTTTCTTCCGTGTGCATGTGGTGGGCGAAGTTAAATATCCGGGAACTTACATAACTCAGGCTATTAACCGCATCTCAGAATTGATCACAGATGCAGGCGGAGCAACTGATTGGGCATGGAAAAGAAAGATCGAACTCAGGCATCCTGACGGAAGTGTTGATTATTTTGATCTTACATCCTTTGAACAAAAAGGAGATTTAAAAGAAGATCTTTTTGTTAACGGTGGAGATGTTATTTACATTCCCCCCATAGAACTAAGTAAAAGCATGGTAAAAGTGGAGGGAGATCTCGCCAACTCTGGAATCTACCAAATATTCCAGGGAGAAAAACTGCTGGATTTTCTTCAGAGAATACGGACTTTAAAAAGAAATACTAATCTATCCAAAATTGTTGTTATCCGTTCAACCGAGGAAATACTTCCATTCCAGGATGAAAAAAGCATGAACCCAGATTTTCCACTGCAAAACGGTGACCGGGTGGTAATACCCTCAAATTACGTCTACGTAAAAGGTACTGTAAGAATTCCCGGAGCTTACCCTTACGTTCTCAATTTAACAGCAAGGGACTATGCTGGTATGGCAGGCGGAGATTACAGATCGGGAAGTATTAAGAGTGTAAGAGTGTATCATGTGCGAACGGGCAAAATAGAAAAAGGCCCAAATGTAATAGTTGAACCAGGGGACGTGGTTCACCTTAATCCTAGTTGGAACGAACGTTTTAGAAGCTATATACAGATACTACCAGCTATCACTTCCTTAATCCTGGCAGCCAAGGCGGCCGGGTTATTTGGGAAATAATACTTTTAAAAATTCCTATAAATCAAAAGGGCAAAGATCATGGAGAATAGAGAAAAAAAATCGATTAACTATTTATACATACTCTTAGGTCACTGGAAAACAATAATCATCACTTTTATTGTTGTTTCCGTAATAACAGCAGGGATCAGCCTTACCTTACCCAGGTGGTACAGGGCTCAAACAACTATTTTGCCCCCTACTTCCGAAGAAGGAAAACTGGGGCTTTCATCGCTTGTCGGGAATTTGCCCTTTGCTACTGCACTCGGTCTTGGTGAAGCGCAAAAGGACACTGACCTTTTGTTGGCCATACTCAAAAGTCGTACTGTCATGGAATCAGTATGCACAAAATTTAATTTAATAAAACGGTACAAAACAAAAAATATGGAAGAGACTGTAAAAGCACTGCGAAAACATGTTGCAGTAAGAGTTGATGACGAAGGAACTGTGACGGTCATGGTAGAAACTGGCACGCCTTTCCTCGCCTCCAAAGAAAAAGTAGATGAAGCAAAAGAACTTTCCAAAGACATGGCTAATTTCTTCATTCAAGAATTGGACAGAATTAATCGTAAGTTAAAGACAGAGAAGGCACACAACTTTCGGATTTTCGTTGAGAAGCGCTATCATCAGAATCTTGCTGATCTCCACCGAGCCGAGGATAATTTAAAGCAGTTCCAAGAAAAGTATGGGATAGTTGCTTTGCCAGAACAAACAAAAGCAACAATTACTACTGGTGTAGAACTGAAAGCTCAGGTCTTTGCTAAAGAAATAGAGACTCGCTTTTTGCGCAATTATGTTGGCACATCCCATGTGGATTACGTAAAAGTAAAGAATGAATTAAAAGAACTTCGGCGTAAATACAATGAATTTAAAAGAGGTGTTGACACAGAGAAAATTGCCGGGAAAGGAGAATCAAAAAGTTTGTTCCTTCCATTTAGAAAGATACCCGATTTTGAAGTGCAGTATCTAAGATTATTCCGAGAAATGACGTTCCAGGAAAAACTCTTGGAATTCTTACTGCCAGAATACGAACAGGCAAAAATTCAAGAAGCGAGAGATACTCCCACTGTCCAGGTGCTTGATAAGGCAGTACGGCCGGAAAGAAAGTACAAACCGAAACGTGCCTTAATTGTCATCTTTTATGGTTTCATGAGCATTGTTTTAAGCTCTGCTGTTATCTTTTTTAAACCAACATTTATGGTGTTTTATAAAAATCTCAGAGAAAAGAATAAATAAATGGATAATAGGGGCCTTACACCCACCAAAATCTTGGCAAAAAATACTCTGCTGAATTTATTGGGGATGCTGATCCCTCTTCTCGTGGGAATCGCAGCGATTCCTTTTGCAGTGAAGGGATTGGGTACAGATGGATTCGGTATTCTTTCCATCGCCTGGATCTTCCTTGGCTACTTAGGGCTGCTTGATTTCGGACTTTCCCGTGCAACAACAAAATTTGCTGCAGAAGTTATTGCAAAAAAAGACAACCAGGTACTCCCATCCATCATGTGGACAGCCGTTATTGTGAACTTTGTATTTGGTATCGGAGGAGCGATCGTACTGTTTTTGGCAACCCCTTATCTTGTGGGTTCCCTGCTAAAAATCCCGGCAGCATTTATCGGCCAGACAAAAGTTTCTTTCTATTTTTTCTCCTGCTCTCTGCCGTTCATTTTGTCCTCCACAAGTTTAAGGGGAATGTTGGGAGCTGCCCAAAGATTTGATATAGTAAATGCAGTCTTTATTCCTACCAGTATTTTGAACTTTCTTTTTCCTGCACTTTCTCTACCTTTTGGTTTTACACTTTCTACTGTGATTTTGCTGATAGTTTTGACCAGGATAGCCGCTTCGTTTTTCTATTTTTTTTTATGCTTCAGGATATTTCCTGCTGTATCGCTAAAACCTTCTGTTGATTTAAAAATTTTGAAGAAACTCCTTTCTTACGGCGGCTGGGTAACCGTCACAAGCATTATCAGCCCTATACTTGTCTATCTTGATCGGTTTTTTATTGGCTCTTTACTTTCTATGGAAGCCGTAGCTTTCTATTCTGCTCCGTACGAAGCGTTGTACAGACTGAGAATAATCCCAATTGCAATGATGACAACATTTTTCCCTGAGTTCAGTGCAGTATTTTCTCACAACAAAGATAGAGTAGGTATTTTGTTCGGACGCTCGATGAAATATGTTTTAATATCAACAGGGTTAATTGCTCTTCTCCTGTTTATCTATGCCCACATTGTATTGCAGTTATGGCTCGGGAACCAATTTGCAGAAAAAAGTACAACTATCTTTAAAATATTCGCCTCTGGCATTGTGATTAATTCTCTGGCATATATCCCTTTTACACTGTTCCAGGGTGTTGGAAAGCCAGATGTCCCGGCAAAGTTTCATTTGATGGAACTACCTATCTATATCTTTTTTCTCTGGTTTTTGACAAAGAATTTCGGAATCAATGGCGCTGCAACGGCCTGGCTTTTAAGAGTGACTCTGGATTTTTCACTCTTATATTTTTGGGCTTTTAGATCTTATCCAAATCTGGTGCACAGTTTTCGAGAGAATAAAATAGTAACTGAAATAGCCTTGTTATTTTCCCTGTGGGCGTTTCTCTTTCTATCGAACTTTTTCTTCAGCAATATATTTCTTAAAGTCGTCTTTCTCGCAATAGGTCTATCAATAACTATCTTGGTCGTGTGGCATAATATTTTTGATGATTCCGAGAAGAAATTGGCAGCATCAATACTTCAAAAATTCATACCGCATAAGAGTGTGGGAATTCTATAAAATGGCTATAAAGAGAAATCTTGCGATTGTAATTCTCAATTGGAATAAGTGGCAGGATACATTAGAATGCTTAGCTTCTTTAACAGAAAGTACTTACCAGAACTTTACTACCATTGTTATAGATAATGGCTCAATAGATAACTCTGTAGAAAAAATCAGATTGTGGGCAAGAGGGAAAATTTCTGTCTCTGTGGGACCTTTCTCTCACGAGCCGAAAACAAAACCCTTCCCCATAATAGAATACAATTACTCCGAAATTGGGAAAAAGCAATGGAATTCTCTGGAAGACAGGATGAGGGGTGATCTTGTTTTAATCAAAAGTGATTCTAATCTGGGTTTTGCTAAGGGTACCAATATTGGAATAAGACATGCTCTTAAAAATAATTTTGAGAAAATACTGCTGCTCAATAATGATACCACAGTAGATTCTGACTGTCTGAAAACTTTGTCTGAATTTCTGGATAAAAATAAAACATACGATGTTGTTACACCCAAAATTTGCTATTACAAAAAGCCCGGGAAGGTTGCAAATTGCGGCGGAAGATTAACATTCACAGGGAGTAGAAAATACTTTTGCCTGGGTGTGGAAAAAAACAAGGCAACAAAAAGGGGAATTAAAAAAATTACATTTGTTACAGGATGTGCCCTGCTAGCCCGATCAAGTGTTTTTAGAAATTATGGTCTTTTAACTGAAAAGTTTTTCTTCGGTGAAGAGGATTACGAGTTCAGTCTGCGAATGAAAAAAAACAAAGTTAGGATGGCATCAGTACTGTCTGCTAAAGTTTATCATAAGGTAAGTGTGAGCAGCGAAACTGTCTTCGGCCAGGAGAAAATAGCATCTGCATTTATCACATTGTTAAATCGATATGTTGACATGAAATTTTACTACAGACATTTTTACTGGAAGATATGGCGAGTGGCATCCCTTGGTTACATTCTGCCGATGCTGAAAATAAAGTATGATGCTTCAATAAAAACACTTTTCAGATTCACACAATTGCTTTTGAAATATTCAAATAATCATTCGGGCATCAGCAAGGATGATTTTTTCAGAGCAAAAGAGATATTCAATAGGTATTGACTGTTATGAGCAATATTATAGGTTCTCTTTTACTTATTTTGTTTTGCGCTTTGGTCAGTTATTGGGAATATAGTCAGGATAATACAATTATAACTCCCTTTGGTGTATTGGCCTGGCCTTACACTGTTGTAGTTACTATGATAAACTTTGGAGGAAGATTTTTTGGCTTTTTCCCAGTAAGTTTAAAAAGTATTTTATTTGTTATAGTTTCTTTAATTTTTTTCCTCATCGCTGGCCGGTTTGCTTTATTGTTTTTTAAAAATTTCCCAAGATCAAATTGTCAGGCGAAAGAAAATATACAAAATATTTTTGATTTCTACCGTCCGCTTTTTGTATTTTTAGCAGTAATTTCAATAATTTCGGGCTTGATTCAATCCTATCGATCAATCGGCAGTGTTGGATGGATGGGTATTGCTTCAACCGAATTTGCGAAAACATATGAATCTGGAGTATTTGCTCATTTAATGATTTTGAGTCGTCTTGGATTCATTTTTTTATTAGGAGATTATCTTTTTTCTAAGAAAAAATATATCTTAGCTTTGCTTTTTGGTATGTTTTTTATAGTCTTTATCAGTCAAATCAAGTATCATATTTTTGGTATAATATTAGGAGGAGTTTATTTTGCTATTTCTTATAGGCTTATTAATTTTTCAATTAAAAAACTTTTTTTGTATTTAGCAATTGTATTTATATTGTTCGTTGCAACTTATTATATCGGGTTTTTAGCTGTTGGGAGTAAATATGCTGTTGCAAAAAAAACACAGAATTGGTTATTAAATCTTTTTTTTACTTATCTATTTGGAGGGCCAATTGGGTTCAGCGAGATTTTAAATAATCATGCATTCCCGATTTACAGTTTGAAAGAAATTTTTGCAGCGCCTATAAATATTTATAGATTCCTAATTGGCGATCATAACTTTATTGATATAATTATACATCACAGGATATCTGTATCAAATCATTATAAAATGTTTCATAATACTAATATATATGGGATGATTGGAATGGTTTACATGTACGGTGGTTTTTATTTTACAATATTCTATATGCTTACAGCAGGTTTTATCAGTTATTTGCTATTCGGATTGGCTTTGAGTTTTAAGAAGCTTGTATGTATACAACTGGTATATGCGTTTGTTATGGCTTTTTTAACACTTGCTTTTTTCGATTTATATTTTAATAAATTAATATCTTTTGAAGCGACTTTTTATATGATACTATTCCCGTCGGTATATTTTATTATTAAAAAATTATTTAAATTCACATTATTACAGTATCAATAATTATGAAAATATGTTTCTTAACAGATGGCCCAAATACCCATACTCAGAAATGGGTTTCATTTTTTGCAAATCGTGGGCATAAAGTTCACTTGATTACTTTTCGCAAAGCAGAAATCCCGGGTGTAGTTATACATCCTGTTAAAATAACTTTCCCAATTGCTATAAGTCCAATAGCATCATCTGTTGCCAAAATGGGTTATTTTTTTTATATTAAAGAAATCAAGAAACTGGTTCAAAAAATATCTCCTGATATTCTCCACGCCCATTGGGCATCTTCATACGGATTCTTGGGAGCCTTTTCAGTTTATCATCCCTTTGTTTTATCAACATGGGGTAGTGATGTTTTTGATTTTCCACATAGATCTTTCATCCATAAAAAAATCCTTACATATACAATCAATAAAGCAGATTATCTGACTGCAACAAGTCAGATGCTTGCGGAAGAGACCAGAAAATATTTGAAAAAAAATAAAAAGATTTACACCATTCCATTTGGGGTTGATTTAGAGTTATTCAAGCCAGAAAAAAGGAAGCCAAAAAAGAATGTAACGATCGGAGTTGTAAAAAGTCTGGAAAAAAAATATGGAATCGAATATCTAATCAGAGCATTTGCCCTGGTATCTAAAAAAGTGTCAAATTCAGAGCTTCTCATCATAGGTAAAGGGTCTAAGGAACCAAGGCTGAAGAAACTGGCTCACGATCTGGGGATTGGGAACAATGCCCACTTTTTAGGATTTGTAGAAAACAAGAAAATCCCAAAATATCTGAATCAGATGGACATTTTTGTTGTGCCTTCCCTGCTAAATGAGAGTTTTGGAGTTGCCGCAGTAGAAGCAGCAGCCTGTGAATTACCCGTGATTGCCTCCAACATTGGAGGACTCCCAGAAGTGGTAATAGACGGAGAAACCGGTTTCCTTGTGCCCCCGGCAAATCCTGCAGCAATTGCTGAGAAAATAATGCTGCTGGTAAAAGATACTAAATTAAGAAAAAAGATGGGGGAAAAAGCCCGACAATTTGTTGCAGAGAATTATGTGTGGGAAGAAAATGCTTCCCAAATGGAACGTTTCTACGAGACGATAGTTTTGCAGACAAAAAACGTATAATCATGAAGATACTATTTCTCACACAATACTTTCCCCCGGAGATAGGAGCTGCTTCTACGAGAATTTCTGAAACAGCAAAGTATTTGAAAGCTATTGGTCATGACATATCAGTACTGACAACGTTCCCAAATTATCTTATGTCAAAACCTATTGCAAAATATATGGGAAGAATATATTGCTGCGAAACATTTAAGGGGATTAAAGTTTACAGGAGTTATACTTACACAAATTTTAAAAAATCGTTATTAGGTCAGTTTTTTGCCTTCTCAAGTTTTATGTTAAGTTCAATTTTTATAAGTACACACCTTGAGCCGTGTGATGTTTTAATCGCCACATCTCCCCCCTTCTCTGTAGGCATATCTGGCTTGATCATTTCCAAGCTGAAAAGAGCTAAGTTTGTATTTGAGGTAAGAGATATTTATCCAGAAACAGCTGTTCAGCTTGGGGTATTGAAAAGCACAATATTAATCAATATATTAAGAGCAGTAGAACACTTTCTTTACTCAAGGGCTAATCTTTTAGTAGCATTAACCAAAGGTATATTGAATTATCTAAAACAGTTGGGCAACGGAGATAAATCGATCTTAATAACCAACGGCGTGAATATGGATTTTTGCTCACACCGTTCAGATAATATGCCCGACATAAAAATTAATAAAGGGAATAAACTTGTATTATTGAACGTTGGTATATTAGGACGAGTCCATTCATTGGAGACCATTATCGATGCGTTAGTTTTACTAAATAATAAGGATATTGTTTTATACTTTGTTGGAGAAGGTGTCGAAGAGGTAA
Source organism: uncultured bacterium (assembly GCA_964587715.1). Taxonomy (GTDB): domain Bacteria; phylum Zhuqueibacterota; class QNDG01; order QNDG01; family DSAB01; genus CAYYPT01. The sequence continues at coordinate 8,410 of CAZPNF010000054.1, forward strand.
AATTAAAATCAAAGGTTAAGGAATTAAAGTTAAAGAATGTTCTGTTTTTAGAGAATCAAAAACGAGAGCACATACCATACTTTATTTCGAAAAGTGATATCTGTTTGGCAACCACCAAGAAGTTGGAACTTACCAAAGGTACATTACCTGTAAAAGTATTTGAATATATGGCTTGTGGAAAACCTCTCGTTGCGGCTGTGCATGGAGAGGCAGCTGATTTGATTAAAACGGCCAAAGCAGGATTAATTGTGGAACCTGAGAATGCAAAAGAAATGGCCGATGCGATCGTTAAATTGTACCAAAATCCAGGACTAAGAAGAAAAATGGGTAAGAATGGGAAATCTTTTGTCACTCAATATTATATGCGTGAAAAATTAGTAGATAAATTAAATACATATCTATCCCAATTATAATAAGATGTCAAACTCAATAAAAAAACTTATTCTCTTCATCACAGATTTTGTGACAATCAATATTGCCTTTTTTCTCTGGTGCAAGATAAGACTCACAATGGGATTTTTCTCTGAGGTTTCTTTTCCTTCAACAGCTTATTTCTCTCTAATTATTTTTGGATTTTGGTTTGTGCTCTTCTCTTTCTATGGACTTTACAAAACGTGGTTTACCCGTTCAAGAATAGATGAATTTATCACTGTTGTTAAAACA
>CAZPNF010000055.1:0-832 GCA_964587715.1 uncultured bacterium
TTTGAATTTTCCAAGCTGACTTTAAAAAATGACATCAAAAACTTGACTCAAAATTCAAGCTTTTTGCTAAATAAAAGGTTTAATACTAAACGTATTTCGCATTACTGTTTTTGCGTCAAATTTTTCTTTGAAATCGATTAAACTCATGCTTGGTGTCATGGGATTTTCTGCAGAGGTGTCTTGCGAAACGCCAATGTCAACGTACCCGAATCCATTCTCGGTACAGTATTTTACTACCTCGTACATGACCCTCTGGATGGGTTTACAGTGGGCATATTCATAGAGCAGCATATTGTAGAAACAAATCGCTACATTCTTGTTGGCAAAAAACATTAATGAACCGCCGATAGGGGTGTCTTTATAATATACCATAAATAGTTTTAGATATTCAGGCAGTAGTTCTTTTAGTCTTAAAAGATCCTCGTAAGAGTGGGTCGGTTTTATGTTATGCTTAGCTTTGTTTTTGAGGAGAATTGGATAAAATTCATCGTACCTTTCATTGATTTCAACCCGAATATCAGGATCACGAAAAGTCTTTCTGATATTTCTCCTTACAGTGGATTGGAATTTTGATATAATGTCTCTGTTTTTATCCAGTTTGATTGCACTGGAAATGTAATGCAAATCGTATTTAAAACCCTGCCAGAGCATGGCAAAATCTAAATTCTGATTGGGATGGTTTTCATAGATGAAAGGTGGAGGTGTTAAGAGAAATTCTTTGATACCGTTTTTCTTGCCGTAGTCCAGTAATGTTGAAACAATTTCCATAGCAGTCTTGAATTTTATATCCGTAGTAACGATTGAACCGTAGCTTGCTCCTACAGGAGATTCA
>CAZPNF010000055.1:842-8851 GCA_964587715.1 uncultured bacterium
CCCTCTGTCAACGAACCTGGCAGGACAGCTATAATTTTATTTTTTTCCATGAACATCAAATGGTGAAAGGAGAATTTACCAGGAGAGTGATAGGAAAGAAATTGCTGGAGATGGAACATAGTTCCGTTATTGGATTTAAGTACGAAAGAATCCCATTCTTCTTTCCATTTTTCTGTGTATTCTATAATTTCCATGAAGTATAAGTTAAGAATTAAATTATATTTTTTCAAGAATTTTTTAAAACCTGGGAGGAAAATTTATGGAGTTCTTGAACCGTCTTATTGTGGGAATAATGCCAATTTTCCCGAAGTCATTCATCTGGCTTTTTTCCAAGCGCTACGTGGCAGGAAAGTCTATTTCAGATGCTCTGGAAAAGACGAAGGATTTAAACTCTATAGGGTGTGCAGCGACAATAGATGTCCTTGGTGAAGATATTACTACAATGGAGGAAGCTACTGCATCCAGAGAAGAATCTATACGGGTGCTGGAAGCTATCCATAAGAGTAACTTAGATGGAAGCCTTTCTGTTAAATTGACTTCTCTGGGGCTGCGCATTGATAAAGAACAGTGTTACAGGAATGTCAGGGAAATTGTTCAGAGAGCAAGTGATCTGGGCAACTTTGTTCGTATTGATATGGAAGATGCTACCTGTACAGACGACACCCTGGAAATCTATAAAAGACTTCGGAGAGAATTCGACAATGTAGGTGCAGTTATCCAGGCGTATCTTAAACGAAGCCGTGAAGATGTGAAAAATTTAATCGAAGAAAGGACAACCAATCTCAGGATATGTAAGGGTATCTACGATGAGTCCAAAGAAATTGCCTTTAAAGATAAGGATGAAATCCGCAGCAGTTACATTGATCTAATCAGAATGATGCTTGAGTCAGGTTCATTTGTAGGAATTGCCACGCATGATAAACTGCTTGTTGATAAGTCACTGAAAATGATTCAATCTCTTCATATCCCAAAGTCAAAATATGAATTCCAGATGCTTCTGGGTGTTACTGAAAATTTAAGACATGAGCTTGTCTCCCGGGGACATCGGTTGAGGGTATATGTTCCTTATGGAGAACAGTGGTATGGATATTCGCTTCGTAGGCTTAAAGAAAATCCCAGATTAGCAGGGTATATTATTAAAAATCTTTTTATCAGGGGATAGGAATATGACCAAGGAAGATAAGTATATAGTATCACTCAGGGAGATAGAAATTCGCCTATCAAAAGGAGGTGACCTTATAGCCGATCTGGGAAACATCACTGCGGTTTTGAAAAAGAGGCTTGGTTTTTTCTGGGTTGGGTTTTATTTTTTGAAAGAAAATAGATTAGTACTTGGTCCTTTTCAAGGTACCCCTGCTTGTGTTTTTCTCCCGATTGGGAAAGGAGTTTGTGGGACTTCTGCTCTAAAAAAAGAAACGCTTATTGTTTCTGATATTCATGTTTTCCCTGGTCACATTCCATGTGATCCAAATTCAAAATCAGAGATAGTTGTTCCACTATTTGATGCAAACGATGTCTTGAGAGGAGTTCTTGATGTAGACAGCGATGAGTTCGATCTATTTGATGAAGTGGACAAAATCTATCTTGAAAAGATTGGGGAAAGGATCAAACAATGCTGGTGAAAGGTTTCTCAATGTCTTCCAGGAAAGTTCTTGAATTAACAGTTCCGCTGTCGCCACTGCTGCGTCCCGGAGAAACAGCGCCTCACAAGCCAAAACGGATTAGACCTGCGGATACCTTAAATCTTATAAATATGCGTAAGGAACTAGAGTCTAACATACTATTTACTCTTCCATTATCTGGAGGTGAATGGTCAGTTGTCTCTGTATTCAGTCCATACAGTCCGGATGTTCACGTGATGGTGATCGAGACGAGTGTTGATCGTTACATTCCTGGTCCTGAATGGATTCCAGATGAAGAAGGCGAAAGATTGATGGAACTCTGGTCAGTGATTTTAGATTTTCTTGCTGAGAAAGTGCCAAGCGAGACAATCCATGTAGGCTACAACTGGTCTCCAAGAGCATGGGGAGAAGAAGAGGAAAAAGGAGGATTCCAGAGTATCCCTACGAAATGGCATGCTATGCTGTGGGATTGGCCGGTGTTTCCAGAAATCGGAGAAATTACAAATTACGCAAAGTGGATAGATGTTGACTCACTTACACCCCCAGCGAAGCGAGTTCTGGTTGGGAACAGCTACAGCAAACCATTTGGGAATTTGATTAAAAGCAGGATAAAAAAAGTTTTCACCGATGATACTCTTGGCAGTGAGATCTTTCCTCCTTCAAACTGGAAGATAGATAACCGTATAGTTAGTGTCCAGTTCGATAGTTCTATTCAAGAGGTGTTGAGGACCCGCGAATTTTTCAGCAGGGTTCTGAAACCAATTGGTAGGATACTCGAAGGAATAACAAAAGGATTGACAGAAGCGATGACTACTTTTGACTGCAGTTTTATTGATAGAATTTTGATAAAAACAGAAAACGGTCCTCTTACCATGGAGGATTTGGAGATACTGAGAGCTGCACCAGATCTCCGCTCGAAAGAAAAAATTGTAAAAATATTTAGAGATAAAAAATATCCAACGTCTCTTTTAAAATCAATTCTTGAGCCAGTAGAAAAACGCTGCAGAGAGACAGAAGACAAGGCCAACTGGTGGAGGAAAGGTTTTGGTTATTCTCTTGTTCTCAGCAGTTTTCCTGATGGAAAATCTGGCGAATTGAGGATTTTACCGGGAGTCTATGTAGGGCCTGGCGGTATGGTGGAGGCTCATCAAGTGGTTCTTAAAAGGCCGGAAAATCAGTGGATTCCTAAAAATGAGATGGAAGATAAAAGCAGGGTTTTGTGGGAACTGGCTGACTGTTTAAAAAATTATTTCAAGTAAGTGTAAACGGTATTAGATTAAAATAGGAGTAGTACAATGAAGACACGTTATTCTATATTTATTATTCTGAGCCTCTTTGTTTTTGCAAATACAGGTTTTACTGAAACTCCAAAGGATATCGTCAAAAAAGCGAATGACTTATGGCACGGGGAAAGCAGTATTTCCCAAGGCACTATGACAGTAATTAAACCGAACTGGTCCAGAAAAATTTCGATGAAAGCGTGGACCCTTAAGCCTGATTATACATTAATCTTGATTACCGGGCCAGCCAGGGACAAAGGGACTGTAACGCTGAAACGAAAGAATGAAATCTGGAACTGGATTCCTTCGATTCAGCGTGTCATTAAGATCCCTCCATCAATGATGCTCCAGCCGTGGATGGGTTCTGATTTTACAAATGACGATTTGGTAAAAGAATCTTCGATTGTTGATGATTATACTCAGACTCTTATCGGTGAGGAAAAGATTGAAGATTACAATTGTTATAAGATCAAACTGGTACCGAAACCAGAGGCTGGAGTAGTCTGGGGGCAGGTTATTATGTGGATTTCGAAAAAAGGTTACTTAGAATTGAAAACAGATTTTTATGATGAGGATGGGGCTCTGGTAAAATCAATGATCGGGAGTAAAGTAAAAAAAATGGGTGGGAGAACGATTCCTACACATATAGAGATGATTCCAGTAAACAAACCCGGTGAAAAAACAGTGCTTGATTATCAGTATATTAAATTTAATGTAAAACTTACTCCTTCTTTCTTTTCTCAAAGAAACATGAAGAGGGTGAGGTGAATTGCTCACGCCAAGACGCAAAGAACGCAAAGAAAAAGAATAATAAACAAGGCAATCAAGGGTGACTGAGAATAAAATCGCAAAGATAGTAGTTGATGCAGCCTTTAAAGTTCATAACAAACTTGGGCCAGGATTGTTAGAATCTGTTTATGAAATTGTTTTGTCTCATGAATTACGGAGACGCGGCTTAAAAATATCCAGGCAGCACGCCATTCCTATAATTTATGAGGGTATAGAATTTGAAGAAGCTTTTCGAGCAGACATTATTGTCGAAGACAAAGTGATTATTGAGCTGAAGTCTGTGGAGGAAGTTTCAAAAGTTCACAAGAAGCAGCTTTTAACGTACTTAAGGCTTGCTGATAAGAGATTAGGATTATTGATTAATTTTGGGGCAAATTTAATTAAAGATGGTATATTCAGGATTGTTAATAGACTAGAAGAATAAAATAATTAACCTTAGCACTTTTAGCGTCTTGGCGGCTTTGCGTGAGAGATTTATTTTAGCCATCACGCCAAGGCGTAAAGGACGCAAAGAGATTTTATTAGAAGAGGATAAAAATATGTATCTAACATTAAGCTGGCGGAATTTGTGGCGCAACAAAAAGCGAACGGTTATTGCATCGGCTTCTGTATTTTTTGCTGTGCTCCTTGCAGTTGTTATGCGTTCTGCTCAGAATGGATCGTACAGCTATATGATCCAGTCGTCTCTAAAGTTCTACACAGGCTATTTACAAATTCAAGGAAAGGGATATTGGGACAACCGCTCGCTGGACAGAAGCATCATTGTCAATAAAAAACAGGAGCAAGCGATCTTACAGATTCCCCATGTAACCTCCGTTGTGCCAAGATTGGAAGCTTTTTCACTGGTATCTTATAAGAACGTGACTAAGGTTTCGCAGATCATAGGAGTCGATCCTATTTTGGAAAACAACATGACAGACTTAAAGAAAAGATTGGTGGAGGGTGTATATCTAACCAATGATCCCTATGGTGTACTCATTGCCAGGGGATTGGCTGATATGTTAAAAGTAGGTGTTGGTGATAGTCTGGTAATTTATGGACAGGGGTATCATGGAATTATCGCTGCAGCACGTCTTCCTGTTGCTGGTATTGTTAAATTCCCTGTCTCAGAGATGAATAACGGTATGGTTTTCCTGACGCTGGCAAACGCACAGGAAATATTCTCCACCTATGGAAGAATAACTTCATTGGCTATTATGATTGATAACATCAAAAACCAAAATCATGTTCTCAAATCACTGCGGTCAATGTTTGGTGAAAAATATACATTAATGACCTGGCAGGAAATGATGCCTGATCTGGTTCAGGGCATAGAGATTGATAATGTAAGTGGGCTGGTTATGTTGATTATACTTTATATTGTCATTGCATTTGGTGTCTTTGGCACCATCATGATGATGACTACAGAGCGGGCGAAAGAATTTGGCGTTCTAATTTCCGTAGGCATGAAAAAGAAAAGACTCATCCTGGTTACTACTCTTGAAACAATATTTCTTGCTTTTTTGGGTGCTGTATCCGGGGCTGCAGTCAGTTTGCCGATTATTATCTATCTTCATAATCACCCTATTCCTATTACAGGCAGTGCTGCCCGGGCGTTTGATACCCTGGGAGTGGAACCCATTTTTAATTTTAGCACTGATTCTTCTATTCTTTTTCATCAGGCACTTGTCATATTTGCTATTGCTCTGGCAACAGCTCTTTATCCCATGTTATTTATAGGGAGATTGAAACCAGTTGAAGCAATAAAAAACTAATGAAGCTTTAGCTCAATAAGGAGAAAGATAATATGCTGGCATCACTTGCATGGAAAAATATCTGGAGAAACAAAAAGCGCAGTTTAATTATTGTTCTTGCAATTGCGTTGGGACTCTGGGGGTGTCTTTTGGCCGGGGCAATCTGGATGGGTTGGGGTGAATCTATGGTTGATACGGCCATTGATCGCGACCTTTCACATATCCAGATCCACCAAAATACATACATCCAAAATAAGGAAATAGTGAATTTTATCCCGGATGGGTTTCGTATTCTCAGGGAAACTCGCATCATACCAGGGGTGAAGGCAGTGTCAGGCAGAACGCTCATCGAAGGTATGGCTGCTTCGCCTACTTCGACTTTTGGTGTTAAGATCGTGGGGATTGTTCCAAAAGAGGCAAAAGAAGTAACAGATATTCACGATCGGCTCATCCAGGGCAAATATTTTGAAGGAGACGAGAGAAATCCTGTTGTCATTGGAAAGAAACTTGCCGATCGTTTGGGAGTTAAGCTCCACTCAAAACTAGTTTTAAGTTTTCAGGGGCTTGACGGTTCTCTCATCTATGCTGCCTGCCGCATTGTGGCTATTTATAAGACCGAATCCTCTCTTTTTGACCAGACAAATATCTTTGTTAAACAGGCCGATCTTTTTCGGCTTCTGGACACTGAGCCAATTATTCATGAAATAGCGATTCGAGCAAAGTCTTCCAGAATCATGCCGTGGGTTTACAATACAATAAAAACAAAATATCCGGATTTATCCGTACAGACATGGAAAGAAATTGCTCCTGAAATCGCAGTGACATCGGCTGCAATGGAAAGTTTTACTTATCTCTTTCTCATTATTATTCTATTTGCCCTGCTTTTTGGAATTACAAATACCATGTTGATGTCTGTTATGGAAAGAATCAGAGAGTTCGGAGTGTTGATAGCTGTCGGAATGAAAAAATGGAAAGTCTTTGATGTAGTTCTTCTTGAGACTATTCTGCTCTCAATTACAGGAGGTGCTGCAGGATTTGCTATTGGGGGTCTTACCATTTTCTATTTTTCTCATACAGGGATGAATTTTTCTGCACTTGCTTCTGGTATGGAGAGTTTTGGTGCCAGTACAACGGTCTATCCATTTTTGCCGGTAGATATGTATGTTGCTCTGCCAATAATGGTTGTGATAACGGCAATCTTTTCTGCAGCAGTGCCGGCATGGAAAGCAGTTCATATCCAACCAGCAGAGGCAGTTAGGGTGTATTAAAAAAATGATTTAACCGCAGAGAAAAACGCGGAGAACACAGAGAAAAATATAGTTAAGTACACATTCTTGTGAAGAACCATAATAAGTAAGTTGTGAGGTGTTGATTATGCAGATAAATAAATTAACTGAAAAAATTATTGGCCTGGCAATAAAGGTCCATCGTACACTTGGACCTGGGTTCTTGGAATCTGTTTATCAAGCTGCTTTAGCATATGAATTTAAAAAGGCTGGAATTCCTTTTGAGAAAGAAAAGGGTTTGCCTGTTCAATACGGTGATATTATTCTTGAGGTTGGTTTCAGATGTGATTTTTTGGTAGATAAAAGAGTTATCGTTGAATGTAAATCTATTAAGCAATTTAATGAAGTAGATATTGCACAGACATTAAACTATTTAAAGATTGCAAAACTTCAAGTGGCGCTTTTAATAAATTTTAATGTAATTATCCTAAAACATGGAATCAAAAGAATTGTCAATAATTTTAAAGAGTAAAATTCTCTGCGTTCTCTGTGGTTAAAAAAAATTGTTTAAAAGTACAGGAGAAAATAAAAATGCCACTGATTGAATTAAAGAACTTAAGTAAAACCTACAACACAACTGCTGTTCCTGTTCAGGCTGTCAGAAATGTTGATTTACAAATCGAGAACCAGGAGTTCACTGCAATCGTAGGTCCCTCTGGCTCAGGTAAAACAACGCTGCTCAATCTTATTGGAGGTCTTGACAAGCCAACAGGGGGAAGCGTCTATGTCGATGGTAGAGATATCTCGACCTTAAAGTCCAGTGCTTTGATTGAATTTCGACTCCATCATATTGGATTTGTTTTTCAGGCATATAACCTTATCCCTGTATTTACTGCAAAGGAAAATGTCGAGTTTATTATGCTCTTACAAGATGTTCCAAAGACTGAAAGAGAAAAAAGGGCAGTTGAACTTTTAAATGCAGTGGGACTGGGGAAGAGAATAAAGAGCCGTCCATCCCAACTGTCGGGTGGAGAGCAGCAGCGGGTAGCAGTAGCTCGTGCTCTGGCTTCGCGTCCCAATTTTGTTCTTGCAGACGAGCCAACTGCCAACCTTGACTCCCATACTGCTGAATCCTTGCTCGATCTCATGGACCAGTTAAATAGAGACTACAAAATGACTTTTGTATTTTCTACACACGATCCAAGAGTAATTAAACGTGCCCGGCGAGTCGTTACGCTGGAAGATGGAGCGATCAAATCCGATATTGCAACAACAAATTAGAACATCGTGATTCCACAAAATTTAAAATAAAACTAATAGATCAAACAATGAAAAATAAATTTATAGTGCTCTTGTTTT
>CAZPNF010000056.1:0-8814 GCA_964587715.1 uncultured bacterium
CAATAACCTGATTGCCTCAAATGCAAGTTCAGTTATGGCAATAGATACGACTCTTTTAGGGGCTGTTAATGGTGTAGGAAGATTTTCTGGCAATCCAACGATCAATAATACTTATTCACCTACTCCAAGTTTTAATTTTTACCAGGCTGACGGCGTAACTCCCAACGTTACTATTGTGAACGGCAACCTGACGGTCGGGAAGAACGGGACGGTTTACGGTATTGTCGTTGTTACAGGAAATCTTACTATTAGAAGTGGTGGTGGTAATGTTGGTCATGTTGAGGGTGTTGTCTATCTGCTCAATTCAGGCAGTACTGTTAGTATGCAGAGGAGAACAGAGATCTACGGTGGAGTTCTCAGCAATGGAAATGTTACTGGTACAGGTTCAAGGAATGGTATTATCCGACATATTACTAATTACGTGAACACTTTTAAACAATATAAAGTTGACCCAAATGCTCAGTGGGCTTCTGTAATCGGCAGCTGGACTTATCAATAACTGGACTTTTGCAAATGACAAATAAATTTCAAAATTCAAATCCCAAATTTAATATCGTGGTGTGTGATGGAACTTAAGAGCTTTAAAGTACAAAAGAAAAAACCATGGCCATCGGTTCTGGGACTGGACATCAGTTCCAGAAGCATGAAGTATCTTCTTCTCCGCAGAAAAGGGAATGGTTTTCTTGTAGAACGATTCGGGAAATATTTTCTTGAAGGTGAGAACCTGGAATTTTCAGAGAAGGTCCAGATGGCTGTGAGCCGACTTTTCCAGAACGGAAAGGAGCTGAAAAAAGCCAGGAAAGTGGTGGGGGTAGATGGAGCAAATTTGATTATCAGGAAGGAGAGTTTTCCACCTCTTTCTAAGAAAGAGATCCAGCAAACCATTTACTTCGGAGTGGAGAAAGATCTCGCCAATGAAGGCGAAGAGGCGAGTTTTGTTTACGATTATCAGGCTCTTGGACAGGACCCAGAGAACAAGGATAATACCGAGTATCTTGTTATAGCAGCACCGGGTGAGGTGGTAGATGAAAAAATAAGTTGCTTCTTAGCTGAAGGTATCATTCCAACAAAAGTAACACCTGCTGTTTTGAGCATGGCCAATCTTGCAAAGTTTGTTCCCGATATCGATAAGAAGAAAATAGTGGGTATTCTTGATATTGGTGCTGAGCGAAGTATGCTGGTTCTTTTGCGGAATGGTGAGATGGATTTCTTCCGTGAGATTGTTGTTGGAGGAGACGATTTTACCAGAGCGATTACAGGTACTATTTTTCATGAAGGGCGGGCTATCCAGTTTAACACAGATGAAGCAGTAGAGTTTAAGTTAAAATATGGGTATCCCATAGGTTTTTCAGAAGGGATGACTTTTCATGGTGCCCCACTTGCTGAAGTTAGTGCCATGATGCGGCCGGTGGTAGAGCGTTTGATTGGAGAAATTAATCGGTCGATTGGTTTTTATAAAGACAAATCCAGAGGAGGAGAAGTAGAGGCTCTTTATCTCATTGGAGGAGGAGCACGTTTAAAGCATCTCCCGGAAGTTTTAGTAGAGAAGATAGGCATTCCAGTTTCTCCCTTTCCCATTCCTAAAGACCTGCGAATCAGTGGAAAGAAAGAACAGAGAGAGGTTTTCAAAAAGAAATTCTTAGGGCAAGCAATCAGTCTTTCGCTTGCCATGGAATCGTCCCAAGAGAAAAACTTACTTCCTCTTCCCTATAAGAAAATTCACCAGACAAAACTTGTAGAAAGAAGCCTCAGATACGCTGCTGCGGCAATTGTGGCACTGATGATTTTTCTGAGTTTTCATCTTCATAAACAGGTTCTCTCTGTCGGGGAACAGGTTGCTGAGGTCGAAAGCAGAGTTTCTCACTCCAAGAACACTGGCCCTATTTTTGCGGCACTCCTTAATAAGAAGAATTTGTTAGAAGGAGAGATTACGAATCTAAATCCAAAGATGGAGCAGGATGATGATTTGATTCAGGCGTTAAGGCTTTTTTCTCATGTAGTTCCTAAGAATCTCTCTCTTGTTTATCTCGAATATGGGAAGGAGAAGGTTTCTTCTACGAGGAGGAATCGACAAAAAGGGGAAGAAAAGCCAAAGTGGATTGTCAGAGTTAAGGGAATAAATCGAAAACCTCCGAGTGATGTGGGGATTTATGTAGCTAAGTTAATTGTAGAGTTAGAAAAATCAGGCTATTTTTCTGAAGTAAAGATGGAGGGAGACGAATTCTCTCCGGAAAATAAAGAATACTCATTTGAACTTGTAGGATATTTAAACAAAAAATAGGATGGGCCGTTGAGTAAGCAAATTGTAATAATTCCTGTTTTTATCGTTGTCCTTTTGATAGGATGGATGGTAGGTGTTTACGTGCCTGCCCATAAAGAAAGCGGACTTTTTAAGAAACGTCTGGCAACGCTGGAGCAAAGGGAACGACAGAGGATTTCAGAGGATAAGATCCGGATGATGAAAAATGTAGTGGACAGTCTTTTCACTACTCTGGATAACAAAATGAAACGGTTTTATCCTGAGGCACGACTTCTGGATCTTGGAAGAACAATCCAGAGCACTGGTAAGCGTTACGGTCTCAGTTTGATTTCAGTAAAACTTGATTACGACAGTCTTGCATTGTTAAAAAATAATGAACAAATTTCTGAGCTGCCAATGACAATGGAATTCAAGGGTACCTTTAATCAACTCGGGAAGTTTTTGGATGATATGTGTAGGTTTCCGTTTGTAATGCGTGTAGATCAAGTTTCGTTGGAGAAAAAAGGTCAGAGAGGTTCTGATCTCAATATAGAGTTACAAGGGATTATTGTTTTGAGGAAAGAGAGGGATCATGAAATTACCACAAAAAGAAAAAATGTAACAAACAGGGCCTGACCCACTGATTTTGGAATGGGACCTGGGTCCTTGGAGGACGGTATAATGAGCCTGAATCGATTTGAAAGATGTATCGTGACAATAGGAACAGTAGCACTGATGTTGGGCCTCTTCTGGATAGCCTGTTCTCAGAAAACTCCGATTGACCCTACGAGTTCCATTCAAAAAGAGGTTCCTATTCTTGCAAACATTACGGCCTCTCCTTCTCAGGTAGCTGTAGGCGGTGCTCAGTCTGAGATTCGAGTCCAATTGGTGGATCAGGAAGGTCATCCCTTAAGTAACGAACAGGTAACATTCTCAACCAATCTGGGAAGTACAACTTCTGAGGATCTTACAGATCAGAATGGTTGGGCTGTGGCCGTTTTGACAAGTGGCCAGACTCCGGGAAACGCCAGAGTAACTGCTCGTTACGGCAAACTTGCTTCCGTATCTGTCACTGTAAAATTTATCTCTTCTTATCAAGCTCAAATTCAAATAAATTCTTACAGAAAAGAAATTCTTGCCAATGGTGTAGACACAACAGCCATTACTATTACTTTGTTAGGGGATTCGGCAAAGCCAGTAGCAGGAGCTGTTGTTTCTTTATCTAGGAGTCTGGGAACTATTCCATCTTCTGTTATGACAGGGGCAGAAGGTAAAGGAAAAGTTTATCTGACCAGTATTGCAAATTCTCAAGATACTACAACTACAGTGACAGCCACTTATGATACACTTCCTCCCGTAGCTATCGTTGTGTTCTTTAAGGGAATCCAGTTTTCTGTGGAAGCAAATCCTACTTCTATTCTTGCCGACGGTGGAAGCAAATCAACGATCAGAGCTATTCTTAAAGAGACTTCCTCGCACATTGCTCTATCTGATGCCGAAATCCGTTTTGGAACCACGCTGGGAACTATCCCTGCTGTTGAACATACAGATGCCAGCGGTGTGGCAGAGGTTAGCCTTACCAGTGGAACTACACCGGGTACGGCTGTAGTTGTGGCGCGTTACGGCAATGTATTACTTGATACTGCAAGAGTGGCTTTCGGCCAATTACAGTACAGTTTAGATTTGAAATCTGATCCAGACGCTATTCTTGCCAATGGTGAGGAGACTGCAACTATTAGTGCCACTGTTAAAGATAGTAAAGGACAGCCCGTTAGTGGTCTTCCTGTTAAATTTTCAGCCACAGCAGGTATTATAGATTCCGCAGGAGCTACCAATAGTTCGGGGATTGCCGAGGCTGTTCTCAGGAGTGTTGCAGATTCTACAGACATTCTTGATACTGTAACGGCAACAGTTGAAGGAGTGAGTAAGACGATTCAGGTCACGTTGCAAGGAATTCGGTTTAAGCTAAAGGCTGATCCTGCTTACATCGTAGCAGATGGGCAGAGCCAATCAGTTATTACAGTTACTCTAAAAGAAACAACAACACAGGTCGGTATCGTGGGGGCTCATATACAATTTGGGACTACTCTTGGTAAAATCCCTGCTGAGGGAATTACTGATAATCAAGGTGTAGTGAGTGTGCCGCTTACCAGTGGAACTGTGTTAGGGATTGCAGAAGTAGTTGCGAGATACGGCAAAACGTTTCTGGATACTGTTCCGGTTTCGTTCGGATCGTCTTCTCCTGCTACACTCTCTGCAATTAATGCCAGTCCTTCGGCTATCTTAGCTAATGGAGTTGACCAATCTACAGTTATTGCCAAGGTTGTTGATAGTAATTCAAATTCAGTTTCAGGCGTGGTTGTTAGTTTTACCACTACAGCCGGTACAGTACAATCACAAGGCATAACAGACAACAACGGATTTGCCACTGCTGTCTTAACATCTTCTGCGAGTGAGACAGACATAAATGCTACGGTTACAGCGCATCTTGGAACACAGTCTGTTCCGACGACAGTAGTTTTTCAGGGTGTTACAATGGAGCTTTCAGTTTCTCCTGATACGATTTTAGCAGATGGGGAGAGTCAATCAGTTATTACAGTTATTCTAAAAAGGGCCACGAGTAATGTTGCTATATCAGGCGCTGAGATCAGTTTTGGGACGGATCATGGTACGATTCCGAGCAGTGCGACTACCAATGCATCAGGGATTGTACAGGTTACTCTTACAAGTGAGGCTACACCTAACACGGCTCATGTTGTGGCAAGTTACGGAGCAGGTATTTCAAAGACTGATAGCGTTATATTTGTTTCAAGTCTTCCCAGCGGGAACGCGCTTTCTAGTATTAATGCCAGTCCTTCGGCTATCTTAGCAAATGGAGTTGACCAGTCTACTGTCACTGCTAAAGTTGTTGATAATAATTTAAATCCAGTTTCGGGAGTAGTTATAGGTTTTACCACTACAGCTGGTACAGTACAATCACAAAGCATAACAGACAACAACGGATTTGCAACTGCTGTCCTGACCTCTGACACAAGCAGTACAGATATAAATGTTATAGTTACAGCGCATCTCGATGGAACACCGCCTATTCAAACGACAGTAGTTTTCCAGGGTGTTACAATGGAGCTTTCAGCTTCTCCGGGTACGATTTTAGCAGATGGGGAGAGTCAATCAGTTATTACAGTTATTCTAAAAAGGGCCACGAGTAATGTTGCTATATCAGGCGCTGAGATCAGTTTTGGGACGGATCATGGTACGATTCCGAGCAGTGCGACTACCAATGCATCAGGGATTGTACAGGTTACTCTTACAAGTGAGGCTACACCTAACACGGCTCATGTTGTGGCAAGTTACGGAGCAGGTATTTCAAAGACTGATAGCGTTATATTTGTTTCAAGTCTTCCCAGCGGGAACGCGCTTTCTAGTATTAATGCCAGTCCTTCGGCTATCTTAGCAAATGGAGTTGACCAGTCTACTGTCACTGCTAAAGTTGTTGATAATAATTTAAATCCAGTTTCGGGAGTAGTTATAGGTTTTACCACTACAGCTGGTACAGTACAATCACAAAGCATAACAGACAACAACGGATTTGCAACTGCTGTCCTGACCTCTGACACAAGCAGTACAGACATAAATGCTACAGTTACAGCGCATCTTGGAACACAGTCTGCTCAAACGGTAGTAGTTTTCCAGGGTGTTACCATGAATATTTCAGCTTCACCTGGAACAATTTTAGCAGATGGACAGAGTCAATCAGTTATTACAGTTATTCTAAAAAGGGCCACGAGTAATATTGCTGTATCAGGAGCGGTTATTACATTCGGGACCGATCTTGGTACGATATCCAATGAAGCAACAACAAATTCGGGAGGGGTTGCAGAGGTTTCACTGACAAGTGGAACAGCAACGGGGACCGCTCATGTTGTAGCAAGTTACGGAGCAGGTATTTCCAGGACTACAACTGTTGTATTCCAGGAATCGGTTCCTTCTAATCTTGAAGTTTCAGCAACACCAACTGTCATTACTGCAGATGGGCAGAGCCAATCTATTATAAAGGCGACTGTTAGCGATGCCAATCGGAATCCTGTGCCCGATGGGACACTCGTTGTGTTTGATATCGCAGAGGGATCGGGAACCATCGGACGCCAGCGAACGACGGTGGGAGGAGTGGCTGCCACGACTTTAACGAGTGGTACCCAGCCGGATACGGCAAAGATCATTGGGAGTGTTGGGAGTTTGGCTGATACGGTTATGGTCGTTTACGTTGTGGGAGCGGTCGATAGAATTGAGGTGACGGCTGACCCAGACAGCATTCCGGCAGACGGAATCACGACAAGTCGGATCAGAGCGAGAGTTTTGGATACTAAAAATAACCCCATAGAGGGTGTTACAGTGGAGTTTAGTGCTTCCGTTGGGGATATTGTACAGAGCGTTCGAACAAACTCAGAGGGATTGGCCGAGGCAGAGTATTCGAGTAAGGTCGTGGGTCTGGCTACGATCACGGCTGAGGTTGGGGGCGTCTTCGGGACGACAAGCATTCAGGTGATTCCTGGAGGACCTTACTCGATTACCATTACTTATGAACCTCATTTTATATACGTGAGAGATTGTGGAAAGAACCAGACAGCGACTATCTATGCCGAAGTCCTGGATGAAAAGAACAATCCGGTGGCAAACGGAACATTAGTGAAATTCTCTATCTATGCTTCCCCTGGTGCGGATTCTGTTGAGGGGGGACGATTGAGTTCCAAATTAGCGATACCCACTGTAGAAGGTGTTGCCCAGGTGTCGTACATCAGCGGTATTCGCGCCGGGGCATCTCGTATCCGGGCCGACGTGACTGCCGATGCTGATGGAAACCCGGTTTCTCCGTCTGTGATGGGTATTTCCACCGAGATTGTGATCTTTGCTGGACCGCCTTATATCGAGAATATAAACGATCCAAGTAGTTCACATCTTAGCGTTGGTGTCGAATGGGGAAAACAGAACATGTGGCATTGGATAGAAACGAGTGAGATCACGGTTCTTGTCGGTGATAAGTACAACAATCCTGTGCAGGAGGGAACAGCTGTTTACCTCACAACTTCGGGTGGTGTGATCACGACAAAAGCTTACACCGATGCCAATGGTATTGCCAAAGCCATTCTGCAGAGTGGAAATCCTGAGCCTACTATTGACAGATTTTACAATTACATTGGTATGCAGGATCCAAATACCGGTGCTCCGATCGGAGATCATGATACAGATCCTCGTATTAAGGATTTTGAAGTTAGCCGGGTGCAGAATTCTGAGGGTGATTTTGGTGAAAATGACGGGATTGCCCGAATCATTGCTTACTCAGAAGGTGTTGATTCTTTGGGGAATTCGGCACGTGCCTGGTGTGAGAATTGGAGTGTTTTTTCAAGGTCTATTTACCACTTTGACGTTTTCAGTGATAAAACTATTCTTTCTCCAGGTGAATTTGCCAGCATTACGATTGAGTGCTGGGACAAAAATGGTAATCCTGTGGTCGGCGGTTCGACACTGGAAGCATCAGCAAAACCTGCAGATGTTGCCGAACTATCATGGACTTCCAAGACAACTGACGATCCCGGAAGCTGTTATTATGGTTTAACCGTTACCAATACTGTAAATCCACAGGATACGACTGCTATGGCTTCGTGGACAACAGTGACGGTCAAGATAGAAGGCAAAAATGGAAAGAGAGAAGCGGCAGTACAGATTTTCTGTGACATCAAATAAATTATAAAGGAGCTGGTGAAGGCAATGTATAGAACTACAGTAATTTGTTTACTCGTTGTGCTGGGAATAACAACTTCCTCCCTCCACGCTCAGATGACAGGAAATCCTGCAGGAGTAAGAGGTCAGGGGGAGTGGACCATCAGTGCCCTGGGAACATACATGAACCAGAATCTGAGCAGTGAGACAGCAGTTTCCAGGAGAATCTTTCTGAAGAGTAACTGGGGCATAACTCCATGGCTGGATTTTTATCTTATGGGTGGGGGAGTCCAATTGGAAATGAAAACAGGCAAAGAAGGTGTTATTGATTACAAGGATAAGTACAGGTTTGCTTACGGCCTGGGGTTTAATCTTGCCTTCAAACCCACGTCTGAATCTGTTTTCTGGATTTTGGCAGGAGCACACGGTATACGTTTTCCTTCGTACGGATCTTTTATGGAAGATATTTATATCGGAACAGCGACTTATGTGCAGAAGTTCGATATGAAATACGATTGGCGAGAAGTTGGGGGGAATCTGGGCATAGCTCTGCCTTACCGGTGTTTTCGTTTTTATACTGCCGGAGTGGGCTGGTTTTTGCAGCGCCTTGATACAAAGAGGCAATACTTAGAGAACGGGAATTCCGTAAGTTTTCTGGGAAAACAAAAGGGAGAGTACAGAAGCGGACTCTGGACGGGGGGAGTTGTTGGGTTAGAAATAAATCTTCCCCAGCAATATTCGATAAGCGTAGAAGCTCTTTTTTTCAATGAAAGTAATTACCAGATAATGATTGGTATATGTCAGACCGGAGGGTCTGCGTGGTAATTAAAAAGGCTTATCCGATTAATGCGTACTTT
>CAZPNF010000057.1:0-8748 GCA_964587715.1 uncultured bacterium
AGAATGTAAAACAGCCTGGTTTTCTGACCGAGGAACAGGTACTTGAATACAATGTAGATTACAGCAAAGTTGAAGAGAAAACAGAGAATCATTTTTTTGTAGAGAAGAAAATAATATGCTGTATAGTTATTCCCGAAAAGGTAGTTATCCCCGATAAAAATGTTTAGGAAGGAGAAGGAATGCACAAAGAGAAAGATGCTCATGTTTATGAAGATGTCTCTGTTGTGAATTTCTTTTGTAAATATGGATAATGCCAAAAGAAAGAGTAAAAAGTAGAGAGCTTCGTTTATCCACATGTGAAAAGAAGTATTCTGCCAGTGGGGGAGGTGTGAAGAGAGAAACAGGACAGCAATAAAAGCAAACCAGACATTCAGGAGAGTGAACATCAGATTTGACTTATTCTCATCCGACCCGAACAGTTTTTTTGTCTTTTCAACGCTTTTCAAAACAAAACTCCTCTGAAAATTCTGATGCTACTTTTTATTACCTACCGTTCTACCTTGGTGGTGGTGGTGGGAATGGTGGATATGGACATGGATCTGTTCCTTTTATGTTTAAATGACTTGTTGTTTTCGCTACATGTTTAAGTTTTAAAAGAAATAAAGTTCTATCTATAAATCTTGCATTGTCAAAGAAAGAAAAACTAAAAAGAAATAAAACGTATACAGCCATTGCGGCCGCTACAGAAATAAGCTTTTTCATGGTTCCTTCTCCTTAAATTTTTAGGTATTAGATGGTTAAAAAACTGTTCGGGTCGTGAGATCTATTAAAAATTGTTTTTTCACTACGTTTTGTCAATGGGTTGCCAAGAAGGAACCACGGCAACAGTAGAATTATAAGAAATTATACGAAAAAAGTCAAGAGAAATTTTTTTATTTTGATTATTTGACAAATTCTTTTTATTTATGTGAAAGGTACTCTTTTAATAGTAATTCTGTGAATTGTACTTTCTTGCTCCATTCTTAAATTAGTTTCCATGTTTCTCTGTTGTTTTGTATAACTATCTTTTGTGACAAATATGGCGTATTCTTTAGCTGAAAAAGAAATCATTTATGATAACCGCAAATCCTATAAAAATACTTGCAATTTACTTTTTAATTTCTTA
This sequence comes from uncultured bacterium, assembly GCA_964587715.1. Lineage (GTDB taxonomy): Bacteria > Zhuqueibacterota > QNDG01 > QNDG01 > DSAB01 > CAYYPT01. The sequence goes on from CAZPNF010000057.1 coordinate 1,106, forward strand.
TACTACAACATATCCTGGATGGGATTCGTTTATTGTATAACATAGCTTTTCCTGAGTCATGGAAAATGTGAAAGGTGGGGTTAAGGAGAGATGAGAAAGGAAAAGATACTTGTCGTTGAAGATGAGGTGATCATTGCTTTAGATCTCAAGAAGACGTTAAATAACTTGGGATATGCAGTTATTAAAATGACAACATCTGGTGAAGAAGCTGTTAAAATAGCAGAGAAAATGCATCCTGATCTGGCATTGATGGATATAAAGTTAAAAGGTAATCTTAATGGTATAGAAGCTGCAAAAAGGATACAAGATAGATTTAATATTCCAGTAATATATGTAACTGCTTATTCAGATAGAAAAACACTTGGATTGATGAAAAAAACGGGACCGTTTCTTCATGTTAGCAAGCCATTTGTGGATGAGGGAATTTGTGCTGTTATAGAAAAAGCTTTCTCCCAAAAAAAAGTGATTCGGAAAAGAGAAAAAAGTAAAACTGAGGAGATAGGATTTAAGGCGTAAGCCTTTTATTCTTTTTTGAGTTTTAGCCCCCCATAAAATTCTTACGGATTAACTCCTTTTCGTGGAGCTGACGGGACTCGAACCCGTGACCTCTTGACTGCCAGTCAAGCGTTCTCCCAGCTGAACTACAGCCCCAAAAGCAGTGGTAAGTATACTAAATTCTTCTTATAAAATCAAGTATTTTCCTAACGTATCACAGCAATTTTATTCATGTCCTGCAGAGGCCCTGCTTCTGCAATATCAAACAGATACAGCATGTTTAAGCTCTGTGGAATTAATCCTCCAGGATTTCATCGTCCCCCTTGAAGGGGGTGTTCTCTGGGAGTTTATGACGGTTGTGAGAATTAGCAGATTTTCGGTAATCAGTTATGCCACTTTCTTTAGAAGAAAGTGGCCAAAGAATCCGCCTTTTTGAAGGCCTTAAGTTGCTTCTTTCAAGCTCCCCATAAAGCTAAACGGAACGTCCGCCCTTCCTTTTCCCCTGCGCTATTTCGCCGCTGGCGAAATAATGCCCACCCCTTCATTATTGATTTAGATTCACTCAAATCCTCGGCTGACAAAAAGGCGATACCCATCCTCTCTACCCAAACGAATGAAATTTGTTCCCAGTTACTTTTTCACAAAATGCACTATCTTAACTTATCTATTTAACAGCCCTTATGTTCAGAATATCTCTAAATTTTGGGGGTTACCCTGTTTTCCTAACGTATCACAGCAATTTTATTTTTTCTTATAACTTTATTATCAGACGTTACAATATAAATGTAAATTCCACCTGGGACTTCTTTCCCCTCTTTGTCTTTTCCGTCCCATGTGTATTGATTGTTACCTTTTGGACAGTAGTTTTCCTCTTCTTTTACCTTATATCCTGAAGCATGGAAAATTATTACCTTAGCAACTCCTGCTTTGTCGAGAACGAAAGGAATTGTAGTTACTCCCTGATTTTTTGGGACAAATGGATTTGGGAAAGGGAATTTTTTTTCTTCCACGTTTCCATTATTGGTAGTCTCAAAAGGAATTAACAAAGCTTGACTTCCGGGAGATTCTGTTACAGCCACACATTTCCAGAGATTGTTGTTATCTGTAACGAGAGCAGCCTGGACTCCGTTTCCTAAATCCGTATAAGATGGATTGCCCCACGATCTAACAAGATTTAGAGAAATCTCATTGGAGGACACCTCGGAATCCCAGTTGACATTCGTCGGAATAAGCGTAAAAGATGTCCCGTCATCTTGATGAAAGGAGAAATACTCGGCTGCAGTAGGGAAAATCTCTTCCGTTATTGTTGTATCGTGTTGGAACTTAAAAGAGCCGTCAATTTTTACTTCCGGATAGTGATCACCCTCAGGATAAAAGCGGGATGTGTCTGCTCTTGTTGGACCTGTCATGTAGTTCCATCCATAGAAGAGCGGCAGTTCATCATCGAACGTACTGTTTCTGTTCCTCAGTACAGCATCTGTCGCTTTAATGGCAGGGTAATTAACAATTTCTTCCCAGACGTTTCGAACGATTTCAGGGCCGCCAAAACGTTTTACTAAAAAATGAAACCAGATGCAGAGTCCGTACTCCCGCGATCCATTAAATTTGTTAAAAGGAACGTTGTTGGTGCTAAAAAAGTGTGGGAGATAGTAATAGTAATCGTTGACATAATTATAAACTTCGTCCTCCATCCATACTGCACCTGCCTCCATCATGAAGATGTCGTCAAATTCTCCATCATTATTTTCATCTCTACCGTTGTATGCCAGCTGAATGGTGTGGAAAAATTCGTGTGCTGCCGTTACCCGCAGCCCATTGATTCCTTTTGTTGGTGTGTGCGTGTAGTCGTTATCCAGCACGATGTAACAGGCATAGATGTCCGGGTTTTGAGAGATAAGTTTGTCAGGCATTGTCCAGCCGTAAAGGCCAGGAATATTTTCAATATATACATCCAGCTCGGGGCCATCCGCATTTTGATCAGCAAGTGGAGGTTTAAATCCAAGCTGCCCGACTTCAACATTATAAACATGATCCATGGTCTCGGCAGCTTCTTCAACATAATCCGGGATACTAGAATGATCCATGTCCGCGGAAGGGACACTGTCTACCCCTGTGGTTGTATAGTGTATTTTGAAACGTCCACTTGGGCTGATGTAACTGTTCGGAAGACTCGGACGGGAAACAAAAGGTTTTAATACTGCTTTCTGCTCACTGTTAAAATCTTGCCATTTTCTTCTGATACGAAAACTCAAATCAAATCCACATTTCACAGGAGTCACTGCTTTTGCTCTGTATTGTTCAGGTAGTTTGTCAGGAGAAAAAACTCTCAGAGCTTCGTAGAAAACGGCCTGTGTCTCTGTGATGAGTCCTTTTTTTCTATCCTCCTGGATCTTCTGAGAAAAAATGTCAGCTAAAACAGGTCGGCTTAGTAATAAAATAAATAGACATAAGATCACTTTTTTCATTTCTTTTCCTTCTCTGGTTATTTTCTTTTAAAAATTAATGATAGCGGTACTCCGTCAAATCCAAAATTTTCTCTGATATGGTTTTCTAAAAACTTTTTGTAACTTTCCTTTATTAAATGTGGATAATTAGAAAAGAATACAAACCTGGGGGGATTAACCCCTGATTGGGTACCGTAAAGAACACGTACTCGTTTTCCACGGATTGCTGGCGGCTGATATTTACGGTTCAATTTATCGATGAGTTTATTTAAATCTGGAGAAGAAACACGTTTTTTTCTTTCCTGGGAAGTCTTCCAGGCTAAATCTAAAACTTTTTTAACACGAAACTTTGTTTTGCAAGAGACAAACAAAGCCGGGATGTACGACAGTCCCCTCAATCTGAGATACAGAGCGTCGTTCCAATTTCTTACTTTTTCCTGATCATTTTCTACAAGGTCCCATTTATTTACAACAACAAGTAATCCTTTTTTATTATCAATCACTTCCCGGATAACCCGCAAATCTTGCTGCGTAATTCCATCCTCGGCATCGAGAAAGACAGCAGCTACTTCGCATCTTTCTATAACTCTGTGAGTTCTCAGAACACTATAATATTCAATGTGTTCCTGAATTCTACTCCTTCTGCGAATTCCTGCTGTATCAATTAGCAGAAATTCGTGCTCACCAGATTTTATCCGCACATCCACTGCATCACGGGTTGTTCCTGGAATTTCAGTGACTAAAAGCCTTTCCTCGCCAAGTATCACATTTATGAACGTTGATTTTCCTGCATTTGGTTTTCCCACAACAGCCAGCTTTACTGCATCGTCGTCTGCTGTGGGTTTTTTCTTTTCAATTTGCCCCAGTTTCTTAACAATGAGAGAGAGAAGATCGCCTATACCTCTTCCCATTGTAGAAGAAACAGTCACAGGTTCTCCCAGCCCCAGACGAACAAATTCCACTGCGTCCAGTTCACGTTTTTTTTGATCCACCTTATTTACCACTAGAAGATATGACTTATTGCTTTTTCTCAAAAGTTCTGCTACTTCTCCGTCTACATCTGTAATTCCTGTGGTGCAGTCTACAAGAAAAATAATGAGATCTGCTTCCTCGATGGCAAGACGAACCTGACGGGTCACGCCTGATTCAATCACGTCTTGAGTTTTTGGAATGTATCCGCCAGTGTCCACTAACGTGAATTGAAAACCTTCCCATTCTGTTTCAGCACTTTTTCTGTCTCTGGTAATTCCAGGGGTATCGTCGACAATAGCCTCTCGTCTTCGGATGATACGGTTGAAAAGAGTTGACTTCCCTACATTGGGGCGCCCAACAATGGCTACGATTGGTTCGTTCATACTTCTCCCCAGAAAGTTTTGAAATCTTCTACCACAATAATTCTTCTATCCAATTCTCTTTTCAACTCTTTCAGAGAAACATCATCCAGAAAAAGATTGTCTGTATTTAAGCAATTAGAAGGAAGCAAAATAATAGTGTCTTCGTTTTCTTTTTGAAGGGCAGTTATAATGTCTTCCCCTGTCAGGAGACCTGACACAGTGACAGAGTCTCCAAAGAATCGATTGGACACTGGGAGAACCTCAACGGAAAGGTTTTTGATTTTATTGAGAACAGAAAGGATATTCTTCCTTAATATCGGTTCTGCCAGAGTTCCTGTCACAAGCACAAAATGTTGTTCTTTTTTCAGCCTGTAGGGAAATGTCCTTGTTGCTTCCTCAAACGAATTCAAAAAAAATCGTGTTAGGCCGACTCCGTTTTCTATCTGCCAGAAATCCCTGTAATGTGAAGAAGGAGGAAGAGGTTCCCCGGCCAGTAGATAGAATTCGTCTGATAGATAGGCGAAAGGCTGCCCAAATTTCTTTTCATATTCTTTTTGCAGTTTTTGTACTATTTTTATTACACCAGCAGCAGATATTTTATCGTACCTGTTTAGCTTTGTTAAACCCTCTCGGTGACGGGTTAATCCCACCGGTACTACAGCTACTGAACGCAGTCCGGGGAAGAAAGACGAAAGTGTTTGCAGAGTTTGACAAAGAACTTCTCCATCATTTATTCCGGGACAGAGGACAATCTGTCCGTGAAGTTCAATCCCATGATCTGTGAGAAACTGGATCTTCTCAAGGAGGCGATCCTCTCGCTTTAAGCCGAGCAAAATTTTCCTGATTTCAGGATCAGTTGCATGGATCGAAACGTAAAGGGGTGAAAGTCTCTGTTCTACAATACGTTCCATATCGCTTTTTGTAACATTAGTGAGAGTAACGTAGTTCCCGTAGAGGAACGACAGTCGATAGTCCTCGTCTTTGAAGTACAGGCTTTTTCGCAAGTCTTTCGGGTTCTGGTCAATAAAACAGAAAATACAGTGGTTGCCACACTTCTTGAAACGCATCGGTTCAAACTCAAGTCCAGGGTTTTCTTTTTCCTCCAGATTGATTCGTATTTTTTTTGCTTTATTGTTTCTTAAAAAAGTACAGTCAAGAATTTGATCGGCTGAGTAAAATTGGTAATCTATAATGTCACGAATAGAATGACCGTTGATTTCGGTAAGTTGATCTTCCGGCCTGATCCCCATAATTTCGGCTGCACTTTTTTTCTCAACTTTTTTAATCATTAGTGATTGTCTTCTCGGCAAGGATTTCTCTCCATTTTCTACGCCGTTTCCACTCGTCCATGATAAATTTAATCAGCGCTGCCGTTGGCACACCAATTACCAGCCCCCAAAAACCGAGAAACTTTGCAAATACAAGAATCGAAAAGATAACGGCTACTGGATGAAGCCCGACTCTTTTGCCAACGATTTTCGGTGAAATTACGTATGCTTCTAACATCTGTACGACAAAGAAGACTCCACCAATTTTTAACATAGATGTAAGAACGTTAGGCGTAAAGAATCCTGATAGAAGGGCGAGTGCTAAACTTATGTAAAGTCCGATGTACGGAATAACATTTAGTATTCCTGCTGTGACTCCCAGCAGGATAGCAAACGGAATGTTAAAAATAGCCAATCCCAATCCTGTGAGAATTCCCACGATTGTGCATACTATAAGTTGTCCACGTATGTAGCCGCCAAGAATCCTGTTGGAACGCCAGAGATAGAAGAAACAACTGCTCCGATATTTTCGGGGAACAAAGTCAAGTGCCCAGTCTTTGATCTGATTAAAATCTTTCAAAAAATAGAAAGTTAATATTGGGATGAGGACTACATTGAGGATCTGACTCAAGAAAGCCCCTACTCCTGTAATTCCTTTTAGAAGATTAGCCAAAATTTGTTCTGTCTTGGCAGGAATCACTTTTAATAGACTCTCCTGCAGTTTTGCAGGATTAATTCTAAGAAATTCAAGAAGCTTTGGAATATCTTTCTGAATAGCAGTCGTTACCTGACGGGCCATGTTTGGAATTCTGTTTATAAGATCTTGTATTTCTTTCACTAAACCTGGAATAAGAATCATGCCGGCAAGTACCAGAAGGCCGAGAGTGAGAAGGAGAAGAAAGGTTCCTTACCCCGACTTTTTGAGCTTTTCTTATTTTTCGAACTCCTTGAACGGCTCTCCTGACGAAGCATCTATTGCCCCAATTTCTTGAGCTTTTTTCCTTATTTCTTCAAGACCCGGGGGACGAATTGGTTTTATTTCCTTAAGGGTATCGTCTATATCTTCTTTTCGCAGTTCCCTATCATTGTCAATGTACGCCTTACACCGTGCTTCTCTCAATATTTGTGATATCTCGGCTCCACTAAAACCCTCGGTTTGTTTGGCAAATTCATCGAGTTCCTTCTTGCTAAGCAGATTAGCGCTTGCGTACTTCTCTAATAGCGACTTCCAAATTTTGCGGCGGTCGTCCTTATTGGGAAAGTCTACGAACCATATCTTATTAAAGCGCTGCGCCCGTAGCAATTCCCCAGGTAAGTCAGTAAGCCGATTTGCCGTGGCAAAAATAAACACCAAACTTTTTTTCTCTTGCATCCAGGTAAGAAGGTGTGCGAATAGTCTTGATGCAGCACCAGTTTCTCTTACGGCCGTTTTTGAAAATGCTTTTTCGATTTCATCAACCCACAAAATGCATGGCGCGATAGTTCCTGCAGTCTTGATTGCGTTCCGAAAGCTCTCTTCAGGCGTTACGTTGATAACACTAAACAGCCTATCTATTTCAAGTCGGAGTAGTGGAAAGCCCCATTCGGCAGATATTACTTTTGCACAAAAACTCTTCCCGCATCCCGGCATTCCAGATACCAATGTTCCCTTTGGCGGGGTTAGATTCGTTGGAAGATTAGAGACGTTAAGTAACTTTTTCTGATTACTAAGCCACTTTCGCAGAGCGTCCATACCATAGATGTGCATAGGCTTCTCCTCTGGAGAAAAGTACTCCATAACCTGTGTTTTCCTTATCACCTGTTCCTTTTCAGCCAACACTAGCTTGATATCATCAACGGTAATTCTCAAATCGTCCTCAATCGATTTTGAATATGCCATGAAAGCTTCTTCAATGGTTAAACCCACTGCTGCGCGTGCCATTTCGTTTTTTCCATTCTCGTCCAATTCAACACTTACATCCGGCCGCTTCTGAGGTAGCTGCTTAATTATATCCTCCAGAAGCATATGGAGGTATTTAAAGGAAGGAAGAGGATAATCGATGATGACAACATCCTTTTGTATTTCATCCGGGAGGACAAGAACTGGAGATATGAGAAATAGG
>CAZPNF010000058.1:0-8394 GCA_964587715.1 uncultured bacterium
CACGGGCAGCTCATCAGCCCCTCTCAGGATCTTACACTCCCCACTTCTGCAATCCAGCATGAGCCAGAGTTAGGATTAGATGTTACTGTTTCTTCGGACTGGATACTGGTGAATGGGAAGCCTGTGGAACGGACTAAAAACGTTGCGTCTCAGGAAGGATACATTATTCCCAAACTAAGAGACAAACTTATCCGTTACTCCAGGGAAGCAGAAAAAATGGAAGAAACTTACGGGATAAAATTTTCAGGGAAGGTAACTATCCAGGGGGATAAAAATCTACCCTATAAGTTGCTAATTAAAGTTATGGCTACCTGTGGTCAATCAGATTATCCGAACATGCGGCTTGTTGTTTATAGAAAAGGCGGATGATGGGAACACTTACAGCAAGAGGACCTAATTTCTTACAGCAGAAAATCAGCAAAGAATTTAGAAAACCCCTTTTCCGGGATTGGGACAGGCGTTTTTTGATAGCCTTTTTTTTGTCTCTTCTCTTTGAAGTTATAATTGTTACTATTATGTCCCGGCGACCAGTGCCGGAGTACAGTGAAAAGGATATTGGCAGGATTCAAGAGCAGTTTGCTAGTTTTGTTCTGGGAAAAGTACCCAGGAAAGAAGAGGCTGTTATTGCTTCTTCCTCCCAGAAGAAAGCCCCATCAGCGGGTAAAGAAAAAACTGCGGGGGAAGGGGAAAAAGGAAAAAGCGGAAGTGGAAAAGAAAGTTCTGCCAGAGGTAAAGGAAAGTCGGTTGAAAGCCGTCTGGCAGCAAGGATGACGTCTGCAGAGGCGCGGCGTAAATCACGAGAAGCAATTTCCAGAGAGGTGAGTAACAGGGGGCTTTTAGCTTTGTTGACAGGTACAGGGACTGCTGCCAGAGGAGAGGCTGTTTCTACACTTTTTACGAAAGCTGGTACTGAGAAGGGGGTAGGTGAGGATCTGGACCGTGTGCTTTCTTCTGTAAATGGATTGAAAACTCAGGGAAAGTCAGGTCTGGGATTGGGTGAGGAAGGTGGAAGTAGTGTGCGTGGGGGGAGGTCTGGTAAGAAAGCAACCATAAATGATTTGGTTTCTGATCTGAGCAATACCAGTTCTCAATCTCTTTCCAGAAAGGGACAGCTTAAGTTCGAAACCCCTGCCGATGTTATAGGTAGGGGGAGGAGGAGTGTATATCGAAGCCCTGAGGCTATTCAGGAAGTACTTTTGTCTCATGTGCCTGCGATAAGATATTGTTATGAGAGAGAACTTAAACGAAATCCTTCACTTAAAGGTAAGCTTGTTGTGCGCATCACAGTTGGGCCAGATGGCAAAGTTGAGAATGCCAGTATTTTTTCTTCTACATTAAATAATGACCGGGTAGAACGGTGTATTTTAACGCGTATTCGCTTGTGGAGAGATTTTAAGCCAATAGATCCCAGCGAAGGAGATGTTACTTTCCGTCAGACTTATACATTTGGGTATTGATGCAGTAAACTCTGGATTCCCAAAACCCAAATTAAAAAAGAGAATGGATTTAATCCGTAATGATTTAGACAAAGGAAGGCTGCTAAACAGAAAGCAGCCCTTTTTTAGTGCTTGATTTTATTCAAATTTTTTAGTACTATTATCAGCATAAATTTAGAAGGATAGCAATGGTTGTAGGTAAAATTATCATCAAGAATAAACTGGGGCTTCATGCTCGACCTGCAGCGCTGTTTGTTGAAAGAGCTTCTAAATACGATGCGGATGTTACCATCAGCAAGGATGGTGTAGAAGTTAATGGTAAAAGCATTATGGGTGTTTTAATGTTAGCCGCGGAGAAGGGTAGCGAAATTACTCTTAAAACTAAAGGAAAAGACGAAAAAAAACTTTATCAGGCTCTTGCTGATCTTTTAGAAGCTAAATTTGATGAGGAGTAGATGAATAAAATATCAGGTGAGATTATTAATTCTTTAGATAAGTCCGGGATGTTTCAAAAAATTCTTGAATTTCCCACACAGCTTCGTCAAGGATGGAACATAGGCAAAGAAGCTCGAGTCAAAATTAGTCTTGGACAATTTAATAATATTGTCTTTGGCGGTATGGGTGGTTCTGCAATAGCTGGTGATCTTGTACGATCTATTTTTGGAGAAGAACTAACTATACCAGTTATTGTTAACAGAGGTTACCATCTGCCGGGTTTTGTGGATTCCAGGACTCTTTTTATTGCATCAAGTTATTCTGGAAATACAGAAGAAACTTTAACTGCTGCAGCTGAAGCTGGAGAGAGAGGATGTTTTATTTGTTGTGTTACTTCAGGGGGACAGCTTGCCAGAATAGCTCAAGAAAAAGGCTGTCAGTTGTTTCGACTGCCGCCGGGGTATCCTCCGAGAGGTGCTCTTGGTTACAGTCTGGGCGTTTTCTTCTCCTTTTTCCGGGAATTGGGTGTAGGAAAAATTTATAAGGATGATGTTGAGAAAACGATTTCTTTCCTTGAAGACGTGAGAAAACCCTGGCAGGAGTTCGACAATCCTGATAATCTTCCTTTTTCCCTGGCGAAAGAAATCAGCGGGAAACTTCCCCTTATCTATTCCTCTGTAGAGGGAGTCGATGCCGTAGGGTTTCGCTGGAAGACACAGTTTAACGAAAACAGCAAGACCCATGCTTTTTACCAGGCTTTTTCTGAGATGAATCATAACGAGATTATGGGATGGTCTTCCATTCCAGGCACAAAACCTTTTTTCCCACACTTAATTATGGTTTTGCTCAGGCTTTCCAGAGATTATTCCAGAATTGGTTTGAGAATGAATATTACTAAAAACCTTGTAGAGAGAAACGGGGGAAAAGTTCTGGAAATAGAAGGGAAGGGTGAATCTTTCTTTACTCAGTTATTATATTTGATTCATCTCGGTGATCTTTTGAGTTTCTATCTGGCTATTTTTTACAATGTTGATCCAACAGAGATAGAGAATATTAACTATCTCAAGAAGAAACTGGCTGAAAGTTCTTAGAATTTTTATTTAAACTTAAGAGGTTATATTATGGGCATTCATAACTTTACATCAGAATCAGTAACAGAAGGTCATCCAGATAAAATATGCGACCAGATTTCAGATGCTATATTGGATGCAGCTTTTCAGGATGACCTGTACAGTCGGGTAGCATGTGAAACTTTTGTGACAACAGGAATGGTTCTTGTCGGTGGTGAGATTACCACAGAAACCTACATTGATATTCCTGCAGTAGTGCGAGGTGTGATTAAGGATATCGGTTATACTGATCCCAGCTACGGATTTGATTATGAAAGCTGTGCTGTACTTAACACGATTCAAGAGCAATCTCCCGATATTGCTCTTGGTGTGGACAGGCAGGGAGCAGGAGACCAGGGGCTGATGTTTGGTTTTGCAACACGGGAAACCCCGGAGCTCATGCCTCTTCCCATAATGCTGGCGCACAGATTAACAATGCGTTTGGCTCAGGTTAGAAAGGATGGAATTTTTTCGTATCTCCGACCTGATGGCAAAAGTCAGGTTACTGTGCAGTACGATGGATATAAACCGATAAAAGTGGACACCGTTGTTATTTCTGCTCAGCACAATCCAGATGTTTCTATAGATCAGATCCGGAATGATATTATTGAAAAAGTGATTAAACCTGTTATCCCTCCAAACTTTTTTGACGAGAAGGAGATTAAATATTTTATCAATCCTACAGGTCGGTTTGTTAAAGGAGGTCCACACGGTGATACGGGATTAACCGGGAGAAAAATCATAGTTGACACATACGGTGGTTTTGGAAGCCACGGGGGAGGCTGTTTTTCTGGTAAGGATCCGACAAAAGTAGATCGCTCTGCTTCTTATGCAGCACGGTGGGTAGCCAAGAATATCGTGGCTGCTGGACTTGCTGATCGATGTGAGGTACAACTTGCATACGCTATTGGTGTTGCAGAACCTGTTTCTATCTTAGTAAATACAGATGGTACAGGGAAGCTTTCCAATGGTGAGTTAGTGGAGCGTGTAAAGAAAGTGTTTGATCTCACGCCTGCTGGTATGATAGAACGTCTGGATCTCAGGCGGCCTATTTTCAGGAAGACTGCAGTCTATGGTCATTTTGGAAGAGAAGAACCTGAGTTTACATGGGAGAAGACAGATCGGGTTGATGAACTTTTAGCGTAGATAATAATTCACCGCGGAGGACGCAAAGAACGCAAAGGAAAAGATAGTAATGGATATAAGAATATCTTATATTAAAAGTCTTAGCGATCTTTGCGACTTTGCGTTGTAAGATATATCACCGGGGAGGCTTGGAGGACGCTGAGATTGAATAATAACAAACAATTATAAAAAGAGGAATCACATGGAATTTGATGTAAAAAATCTTGAATTGGCTTCTGAAGGGAAACGGCGCATTGAATGGGCTGAACATGATATGCCTGTATTAGGTTTGATAAAAGAGCGGTTTGAGAAAGAAAAACCTTTTGCCGGGAAGCGTATGTCTTGCTGTCTTCATGTTACGGCTGAGACAGCAAATCTGGTTCGTACACTTAAAGCGGGTGGGGCAGAAGTGGTGTTAGTTGCCTCCAACCCTCTTTCAACACAGGATGATGTGGCTGCTTCATTGGTTAAGGATTATGGGATATCGGTTTTTGCCGTAAAGACTGAGGATAAAGATACCTATTACAACCATATTAGAACAGCCATTGCACACAGGCCCCACGTAACAATGGACGACGGTGCTGACCTGGTTTCTACAATTCATTTTGAGTATGCAGATCAGGCAGAGGAAATCCTGGGCAGTATGGAGGAAACAACAACAGGGGTCATTCGTCTCAGGGCTATGGCTAAGGATAAGAATCTAAAGATACCTGTTATAGCTGTAAATGATGCCAAGACCAAGAACCTTTTTGACAACAGATACGGTACGGGTCAGTCCACAGTAGATGGTATTATCCGGGCAACTGATATTTTGATGGCAGGCAAAACCTTTGTTGCTGCAGGATACGGATGGTGCGGCCGAGGGTTTGCAATGCGGGCAAGAGGAATGGGAGCCAATGTTATTGTTACAGAAGTTGATTCGATAAAAGCCATTGAAGCAGCAATGGATGGTTTTAGGGTTATGCCAATGCATGAGGCAGCAAAGATCGGTGATCTTTTCTGTACATTGTCAGGTGATATTAACGTTATCCGCAGGGAACATTTTGAACTGATGAAAGACGGCGCTATTGTCGCAAATTCCGGGCATTTTAATGTAGAGATTGATATCAAGGCTCTGGAAGAGATGGCTAAAGAAGTAAGAAAAGGAGTAAGGGAATTTGTAGATGGATATATCCTTGCTAATGGAAGGACAATCTACCTCTTAGCAGAGGGGCGGCTGGTAAATCTAGCTGCTGCAGAAGGTCATCCTGCCAGTGTCATGGATATGAGTTTTTCTACTCAGGCATTAATGGCCGAGTGGGTCATTAAAAATGGAGAGAAGCTGGAAGTAAAGGTTCATGATGTTCCAGAAGAGATTGAAGACTGGGTGGCTCGATTAAAACTCCATTCAATGGGGATTGAGATCGACGAACTTACTGAAGAACAAAAAGAGTATCTCTCTTCATGGAAGATAGGAACTTAGTGTGGGGATTTTTAGGTAAAGTTGAAAGTGACTAAAGTGAACTAAAGTGACTAAAGTTAGATAAGTTATGAAGATTACTCCCCTTGCTGCTGACTCCATGGGAAGCAGATCAATGGCAACTTTTGTTGAGACAAAAGATTGCAAGGTGCTGATAGACCCTGGTGTTAATGTTGGCGAATTTAGATACGGACTGAAGCCTCATCCCTTAGAATACTGGTCACTTGAAAAACATAGAAAACGTATTAAGTTATTTGCACAGTCCGCTGATATCATTGTTATCACCCACTACCACTTTGATCATTTCATGCCTGATGTTCCGGATAATTATCGTGGGAAAATTCTTTTTTTGAAAAATCCCAATCAAAAGATTAATACAAGTCAGAGAAAGCGAGCATTTGAATTTTTGAAGAACACAAAGAGTTTATCCAGAGAAGTTAGTTATGTAGATGGCAGAACTTTTTCTTTTGGGAAAACCAGGATTGTTTTTTCTCCTCCTTTTGTGCATGGTACAGATGAAAAATTAGGATTTGTTATTCAGGTGGTTTTGCAGGAGGGTGAAGAGAGTTTTCTTTACTCTTCTGATATTCAAGGTCCGTGCCGAGATGAACCAGTGGATTTCATCATCGGTCAAAATCCTCGATTACTCTATCTTGATGGTCCCCTTACTTATCTCCAAGGAGATACTGGTTTGATGGAATCATTAGAGAAAACTATCCAGAAGATGCAAACAATTCTTGAAAAAGCAGATGTTGAGAGAGTTATCATTGACCATCATCTTTTAAGAGATGTCCAGTGGAGGGACCGGATTAAACCACTTTTTACTTTTGCCAGCAGTAAAGGGATTTTGATACAGACAGCGGCTGAGTACAGGGGAGAAGAGAACAATCTGCTGGAAGCCAGAAGGCAGCAGTTGTACGAAGATAATCCTGTATTGCCTTAGTACTGATTAAGCTCTTCTGCGAGACCCGATGAAATCTGGACATTTGCTGGTTCAGATTTGTAATCTGAACCACTTGTTTCCCTTTTTACCACTTTACCAAACATTACGGTTCAAGTTACAAACTTGAACCGGCGTATGGTTGCGGAAATCAACAAAGCGGTTTCCGCAACAAAAAGATCGTTACAGAGATCGCTTGCGCTTATCTCTGTAACGATCGGGGCAATCGTAGAGACGCATAATCATGCGTCTCTACTACAAAGGTGAGATCACTTCTGTTTGATGCTTTGTTTTGGGGCTGTATCATAAGTCGATTTTTAGAGCCAGAATATTGAACTTACGCACAAAAAATCGTCTATTTTAGGGATTTTGATACAGCCCCACTCCTAAAGACGATGCACTCCAGGATACACTTCAGCAGTCATCTCTATGGGTTCATACCTCCTGCAGAGATATTCGTTATAATCCGTCTTTTTGTTTGTTTCTGTAGTGATCGGGTAAACTTTTACATTACCTGTTCTATCTTACCGTGACTGTCCTGTCTGAAAATAATAAGGCCGGAACTTTTTGGGAGAGAAAAGCATATTTTCCCATACTGTAAATTTCCTTCCACAATTTCTCCGAATTCCTTTGGGCAAGCAAGAAAGAGATTTGCTTCCCCCTGAGGGATTAGAGAAATAAGAGAATTTGCAGGAGCCTTAAAAAGAGGTTTTATCCCACTGTTCCACAGAGGAGAAAGATCCTCATCTCGTGGGTCAAAAACCAGAGGGAAAACATGTGGAATTCGTTTCCCTGTGGAAGTGAATCTGGGTTTGCTTCCGCCAAGAAGAATATTAAGGCCGCGTTTATCCATTGCAGAAACAATATCCAGTACTTTTGAATCCAGCACTTCGGGATACGGGAAGATAACGGAGCTGTATTTTCGTTCCTTGATTTGTATACCATTCGATAAAATACGGCCATTCTTAAGAAACGCAGTCGAGACAACGTCTAACTGGATTCCTGCTTTTATCAATTTTACAATTAATTTTCTTACAGATTCAATTATTTTTTCAGCGTCTTTTGTTCCTACAGCCATGATCGTTTCAGTTGGGAATATGATGGCAACATTTGCTTCGGGGAAACGAAACCCTGTGATATTATTTATTAGGTCAATTTTTTTGTTCCATTCTTCGGCTTTACGGGTGCTGGATAGCCATTTGACTGAGAAAAGACCCATCAAATCTATTAAATATGAAAGTTCTTCTTTGCTGTAATTTTTTCTGCCGAGGTTTAAAAAAGTTGTTTTAGCCTCAGAAAAAATACTGAGACTCTTGGCAATGGCCAGCATTGGAATGATGTAATCAGAATCAAATTTTTTCTTCTCATTTATTTCTGCGAATATCAAATCCACTTTGTCTAAACCACGCCACGGGTCAATATTCCCCTGAACTAATGAATCAGCCGGGTTCTTTTGAAAATTACAGGTGTGATGAAGTCCAATATTCAGGTGGTTGAAAAAGCTGTGGATGGCTCTAAAAAAATCTTGCTGTGCTCCAAAAACGATATCCATAAGAAGAGAGTAATAATTGCATCTTATCTGTATGTGGGATTCGTCGTCTACATTTAACACCAATCCGTATAAAACCTCTCTTAAGTCGTATCCATATTCTGCCATGAAAGAGTTGTAAAGTGAAAGACTTACTGGGAAACGTCCCATTTCTACCAAGTAACCTGTTCCCCCTCTACCCCATGTTGTACCATCCAGATGAGCACAGGCATCAAATAGGTTTTCAATAAATTCGTATAGCAAATCGTTGCTCTTACGCCCTGCATAGTCATAAAGATTGGTATCAAACTTTGGGAAAGCCATTACCCACCATTCTTCATCATCCGGTACTTTAATATCCC
>CAZPNF010000058.1:8404-8629 GCA_964587715.1 uncultured bacterium
ATACTTCTGCATATCCTTCTGCAATGTTAGTGAAAAAATGGCTCACAGAGGTAATATCTCGCACTGTATCTTTTAAGATTACTCCATTTGCTATCTGAAACAGGAAGGCTTTTTCCAACCCTGCAGGTTCAAAACAGAGGGATGCCTCCTGGAGTAAAGGAGAATAATACACACGTGGATATTCATATCGTAGTTCAAAGTGATTTCTGGTTACACGAGTAATGT
>CAZPNF010000059.1:0-8542 GCA_964587715.1 uncultured bacterium
TATTTCCCTGGCATTTTCTTTAACAGTTTTTATGTATTCGGCATAGTCGCGTTGTCTATCTAGATTTTTTAATTTTTTATCTAATCTATTAAAGAATGCTTCAAGGTCTGGCAAATTTGGAATGGTGCTTTTCCTCGCTTTTTGAAATAACTTTATTTGACTCAAAATATCCTTAGGTGAATTATTATAAGGGGTAGCGGTTACCAAAATAACTCTTTTCCCGCGGCAAATCTCAGCCAATTTCTCGTATGTAATATTTGTTTCTGTTCTGAAACGGTGGGCTTCATCGATGATAATATTTTGATAATCGTCGGTTCCTCTTTCAAGTATATGGTCTAATTTCCCAATAGATTCAAATTTGGTAGCTCGCACACCAAATTCGTAAAAAACATTTTTCCATGAGCCGGGATTATTTTCATTAAGCAGTACAGGGGGAGCTATCACAAGCGTTCTACTGCCAAGCTGACCGGCAAGCATAGCAGAGATGTAAGTTTTGCCGAGACCGACTACGTCAGAAATAAAAACACCGCCATATTCTTCAAGGATTTTTTTTGCATTGAATACCGCTTGTTCCTGATACTCCAATTTTTTAAATCCCTGCGGGAGATATTTGAGAAAAAGTTCATCCGTCTGACTTAATTCGTCTCTGAAATACTCATATAAGAATTTAAGATACAGTTGATAGGGCGTGATATTTGGGTCTAGCCAAGTTTTTTCCTGAATGGTCTGAATAAATTTTTCACTTACATCAACTGAATTCTTCCAAAAATCCTCAAATTTCAGTTTTGCAAATTCATAGTCTGCTCGATTTTTCAACTCCACATTAAATTCAAGATTATCCACTAAGCCTGATTGGGTAAAGTTGCTTGAACCTGTAATTACTCTTCCGAAATCTCGGTCACCTTTAGCAAAAGTCATAATATAAAGTTTGGCATGGATATTTTGCGATGGATAGACTCTTATTTCTAATTTATTGTTTTTAATCCATTCGATAAACTTAACAACACCTTCTTCGACTTCCCGTTTATCTTCAGAATCCTCCATCTCCTTTTCTACAAGTCCTGAATATTCCTGTTTTGCTTCTGCATGGGAAAGTTGCAATGATTGCTGCTGGTTTTTATTTGCCTTTGTTAATAAATCATAAGTATGCCTGCTTATACTTATACCAATCAGAATCCTAATTTTTTCTGTATTTTCTAACGATTTGTAAATGGCATGAAAACCGCTCGTGTAGAAATACCCGACAAGACAGTCAAAGAATCTGGTGTCTTTAATTAAAATTTGAAACCTTGTTTTGAGGTTTTGTGATTCTTCGTTGGTAATAAAAGTTAGATCCGTGTCGATCATATTTGTCGGATTACCTCATTTTAATCTAAAAATCAGCACATTTCAAAAGCAAAACGCACAAACTAAAATGGAGTACCAATTTTGCCTGGTTTTATGTTTCTACCCCAATTCTGTGTTGAAAAAATAAGTCCTTCACCGCTTGGGTGATTCTTGTCAAAGTCAATTTACCCTTAACACAGAATCGGGGTTTCTAATATTAAGAATAGCGAATAAAGTCTAAAAAGTCAAGGCATTTTTTGCTATTGGTTTATGTTCTCAATCGCGGTGGTAAAAACGTGAAAAACCTGCTCTACTTTTGAATTTTCCTTCCGAACCACCCCCCAGAAAAACAATTTGCTTTTTCCCCTCTTTCATATTATTTTGAAAAGGTATCAATCCCTAAAACTTATATTCCATTATCACAGCCATGAAAGAAACGGATAAAACTCCCGACAAAGAAACACCTCTAATGAACCAGTACAACGCTGTAAAGAGCAAGTACAGGGATGCTGTGGTCTTTTTCCGGATGGGTGATTTTTACGAGATGTTCTACGAAGATGCCAGGCTCGGAGCTAGGGTGCTCGGCATAACACTGACTTCTCGCGGACACGGCAAAGCAGGCGAAGTGCCTTTAGCTGGCTTTCCTCATCACGCTCTGGACACCTACTTAGCCAAAATGCTCAAGGCAGGACACAAGGTTGCTATCTGTGAGCAGATAGAAGATACAAAACTCGCTAAGGGCATCGTTAAAAGAGATGTTATCCAGGTGGTTACTCCCGGCACGGTGGTGGAAGAAAATCTCCTTGAAGCAAAACGGAACAACTTTCTATCGGCAGTCTATCTACGGGATGGAAGATGCGGACTGGCTTCTGCTGATCTATCCACAGGGGAATTCATTGTCACAGAATTTGAACCTGATAAACTTTTAGAAGAGATACAATCAATCAGTCCGTCTGAGGTATTAGTTTCTGAAGACCAGGCTAAGGAACTCCATGAGAGCGTTTTAAAGAACAATATTTCTTTTGTGCTGACAAAACAGGACGACTGGATTTTCAGAAAGGAGTACGGACTCGAGATTCTTACAAAACACTTCGGTACCACTTCTCTCAAGGGATTCGGCTGCGAGAATCTTGATGCCGGAATTTCTGCTGCCGGAGCGGTTCTTAACTATCTTAAAGAAACACAAAAAACACAGCTTTCCCATATCAGATCCTTAAGACCGTATAACAACTCCGATTTCATGAACCTGAATGCTGCCACGAAAAGAAACTTAGAAGTTACAACATCCATGATGGGTGGGGGACGAGCAGGAACTCTTCTTTCCATCATAGACAGGACTTTAACTCCAATGGGGGGCAGAACAATCTCTTCATGGCTTGCAAGACCTCTCAATAAACTCAAGCCGATACAGGAAAGACTGGATGGTGTAGAAGAACTTCTCAACGACAAAAGGGTAAGGATCGAACTCTCAAAAATTTTTAAAAAAGTAGGGGATCTGGAAAGGCTGATCACAAAAGTTGTAATGCGAAGGGCAAACCCACGTGATATTTTAGCGCTGGCGAATACTCTTTCTCTTGTTCCAGAAATCAAGTCCAGTCTAAAGGAGATGAAATCGGACTTTTTAACTGCTATCAGGGAGAACCTTGATCCGTGCGAGGGAGTTGCAGAAAGAGTTAAAAAAGCATTAGTTGACGACCCCCCTGTTAACATAAGCGATGGTGGAATTATTCGTTCAGGATACAATCAGGAGATCGACAAACTCCGGGACTTAGCTTTCTCAGGCAAGGAGTGGATTGCTAAGATGCAGAAAACAGAGCGGGAGCGGACGAAAATTTCTTCTCTGAAGGTTGGATATAACAGGGTCTTCGGCTACTACATCGAAGTAACCAAACCTCATCTCGCCAAAGTGCCCGACGATTACATCCGCAAACAGACCCTTGTCAATGCAGAAAGATTTGTCACACCTGAGTTAAAAGAGACTGAAGAGAACATTCTGAAAGCAGAGGAAAAGATAGCCTCTCTGGAGTACGAGCTTTTTGACGAACTGAGGAATTTTGTTGCTGGTTTTGCAGAGCCGATTCAGGAAAACGGAAGACGGTTGGGTGGGCTGGATTCTCTTCTCTCTTTCTCCAATGTTGCAGACGATTTTCGCTACGTTAAACCAGTGGTAAATGAAAATGATAAGATTATTATTAAAGAAGGACGGCATCCTGTGGTGGAACAGCTTTTACCTCCTGGCGAACCATTCATTCCCAACGGGGTTGAACTGGACAATGATGAGAACCAGATTCTCATTATCACAGGTCCTAACATGGCTGGCAAATCTACATACATCCGTCAGGTTGGATTAATAGCGCTCCTTGCCCAGATAGGGAGTTTTGTCCCTGCCGTCTCTGCCACTATCGGTATTGTGGATAGAATATTCACCCGTGTGGGCGCTCAGGACAATCTGGCTGGAGGAGAATCTACTTTTCTCGTGGAGATGAACGAGACAGCCAGCATCCTCAACAACGCCACTCCCAAAAGTCTCATCCTGCTTGATGAGATTGGAAGAGGAACTTCTACCTTTGACGGTCTCTCCATTGCATGGGCAGTGGCAGAATATCTTCACAACAATTCACGGGTAAGAGCCAAAACGTTATTTGCCACTCATTACCATGAACTAACAGAATTGGCTTTGATTTTACCCCGTGTGAAAAATTTTAACGTAGCAGTGAGGGAGTGGGGAAATCACATCGTTTTCTTAAGAAAAATAGTTCCAGGCGGCTGCGATCATTCCTACGGAATTCAGGTTGCCCGCTTAGCAGGACTGCCAAAAGAAGTCATCGAAAGAGCCAAAGAGGTTCTTCACAATTTAGAATCCAACGAGCTGACACCAAATGAAATGCCGAAACTTGCAGCAGGCAGACATGCTCCCATGATGGTGGCAGAGCCTCAACTGAACATGTTTGCTGAGGAAGAAGAAAAGATTCGCCAGAAACTGAAAGAAATTGACCTCAACAAGCTGACACCTATAGAAGCACTGAATAAACTGAATGAACTAAAAAAACTGATCTCCGATGAAAAGTAATCGCAACCTAAATTTTGTAATCTTTTTCTTTCTGCTATTTTTCACTCTTCCTCTTTTTGCTTACAAAGAAGAAACCTTTATGGTTGCCATGAGAGATTCTGTTCGATTGGCCACTGTGGTTTATCAGCCTTCTCATGGAGAGGAACCGTGGCCAACTATTCTCATACGCACACCATACGGTGGTGAGTACAGAAAATCTCTGGTGGATGGATGGCTAACATCCATGGGAGACGAGCGTTTCATCGACTTTTTTGTCCAGCATCCCGACTACGAACCCATCTATGATAGAGTAAATCTTTCTACCCGCTACGACAGTGTTAATGTGCCAATTCTTCACATAGCAGGCTCACAATCGACTGGTTTGATAGATGGCTTAAAAATAAGAAAACTGGAATCGAAGATGAGCCGCTATCCACGCTTTGAGAAAAATCCCAACACTGGCGAACCTTTCAGACAAAACACAGCCACAAAGATTGCTCACCAGACGATTTATCACGACTGGGCTCATCCTTCTGCTCTCTGCCTCCCTGTTCTTAAAACTACATCACTACCATCAGTTACTGTGGAAAAGGACTTGACTATTTTAGGACAGAACTACCCCAATCCTTTTAACAATGAAACCGTGATCCCTCTCCGTTTTCCCGATCAGACGAATTTCAAAGCCGAAACACATCTCACGATATTTAATGTCACTGGCCGATGCGTAAAACAGTGGAAAATTTCAGCCTGTCCCTTTGAACGGGTTACAGTAAAGTGGCAGGGGAGAGATGAAAGAGGACACCCTCTTCCATCCGGTCTTTACATCATTCGCTTAACCAACGGCAGGATTGTTGAGATACGGAAGATAATGCTTTTGAGATAGGAAGAATTATGATTCAAAGGTTTACTAATGGAAATAACTTCTATTCACAGAGATCAAAAAAGACCCACAATTTTCTATGCATATATGGAAACTCCCATAGGAAAGCTTCTCGTTGCATCATCTGAGAAAGGGCTGGTAAGAATTATGCTCCCGCGTGAGGGAAAAGTAGATTTTCTCTCGCGGCTTAAGAAAGAGTATCCAGGAGAGACACTTGTTAAAGATCGGGAGAAAAATCTGTTAGTGATAAAACAGCTTGAGGAGTACTTTGATGGTTCTCGAACTGTTTTTTCTCCCCCTCTGGATATTCGGGGGACAGAGTTCCAGAAATCTGTCTGGAAGGCTGTTGCAAGGGTCCCTTATGGTGAGACTCGCAGCTACGGTGAAATTGCCCGCTCCATTGGAAAACCCAGAGCTTACAGAGCAGTGGGAAACGCCAACAGAAAGAATCCAATTCCCATTGTCATCCCATGCCACCGCATAATTGGCTCGGATGGTTCACTGACAGGTTTTGGAGGAGGGATCCCCCTCAAGAAAAAGCTTCTGGAATTGGAGTCTAAAAAATAACCATCAACTTTTGGAAATGCGTCGCATATGTTCGTATAACACCCACCTATGGGGTGTTTCATAAAAGGCTTATGCCTTAACTCCAATCAGGTTTTTGGTTATACCCCAGTTTCTCTAAATCCTCTAACCTGAGTAGTGTAAATCCTTCTTTCATGGCAATTTTATGTTCTCTTTCAGTATTAAAACCCCACGTAGCCAGGTAGCAGTTAATTCCGAGGTCTTTTACAGATACAAGATGAAGAACTTTGTCATCAATGAAATGGATATTCGTAAACGGGATATTGTGTTCTTTCTGAAATTTAGTAATGTGGAGGCGTTTGGATTTTGCAAAATCTTTGTCAAGTATATTCTCTGGTTTAAAATACCGCGACAGGCCGTAGTGTTGGAGTAAAATATCTACAGAGGCTAGATCTTTGGAAGTAGAAATGGCTAAAAAAAACCGTTGGGATAGAGACTTAACAGCATCCACAATTCCAGGAAAAGGTTTGTGTATTTCTATCCATGTTGCTGGATCCTGTTGGCGGAAAGATAATCGACTCTGATAAAAATATCTGTGAAACTCTTCCTGGATCTCAATTGGTAGAGTTTTCTTAAAATCCTCAAATTCAGATTGATTTGTCACCTTCTCATTTTCTTTTCTGTCTATGAGCAGAAGTATCAGAAGATAATCCTCTGCCCGATTTCCCATTGGCATTAATTGAAAGAATTGTCTGAAGATTTCAGGATGTTCTTTTTCGAACTGAAAAACAGTATCAGACTCCAATGGGTTCTCCAGAGGTAGAGTGTGGTCCGGAACAAACTTTATGTAAGCATTCAAAGCAGTCATAAAAGATTCGTGGATTGAATTAGAAATAACCCCGTCAAAATCAAAAACAACAATCTGCTGTGATGTTTTCATAGAGTATTTTCCACCTTTTGTACTATCCTGTATTAAGAAACCATACCTCTTTTAAATCTTTTCCCCGCGGAAATGTAGGGACAGAACACTGTTCTGTCCCTACAGAGATCAGAAAAACACTCACTAAATCCAGGCTATGAAAACAAACCCTCTGTCTTTACGCCAGAGCCTTTAACGTAGCTACAATAAGATTCCAGAACCTTTCTACGGAACCGATGTGAACTTTTTCATCAGGAGAATGTGGATGCCTCAGATCTGGACCAAAAGAGATCATATCCATTCCAGGGAATTTTTCTCCTATAATACCGCACTCCAGACCAGCATGAATTGCCTTCACCTCTGGCTCTTTCCCAGTAAGGTCCCTGTAGATTTTTTTCATTGTTTCAAGAAGAGGAGATTCAAGATTTGGTGTCCATGCTGGATAGCCCTCAAGGTGGTTTGTAACAGCACCGGCAAGATTCCCCACAGCTTCAACCTTGGTTCTTGTCGCTTCCAGTGCAGAGGCAATGGAACTTCGGCTGCTCGTGTAAACCTTTACAGTATCTTCCTCGCATCTAACAACAGCAAGGTTATTGGAAGTTTCAACAAGATCAGGAATTTCCTGACTCATAGCAATAACACCGTGGGGCAATGCCACTAACAAAGCGAGAAATGTATCCTTTGACTTTTCATCCATTGGATTTTTCTTCTCATCAGCAAGAGAATCTATTTTGAGAATCATGTCTTTTTCTACTGCCTTGTATTCAAATTTTATTTCATCAAAACGAGTCTGGAGGACTTTCTTTAGATTCTCCACTTCTCCTTCTGGAACTACTATACGAGCAGAAGCTTCCCTTGGAATTGCGTTGTGTTTGCTTCCTCCCTCGAGACCGATAAGCTCGAAAGGAACATCTAAATTAAACAACATTCCGGCGAGAAGCTGAACGGCATTACCTCTTCCTGTATGAATATCAATTCCAGAATGACCTCCCCTGAGTCCAGTAAGTACTACCTCAAGTAACTTTCCTTCAGACGAACTTTTTCTTGAAATAGGAAGGGAAATTTCTGAATCTCCTCCACCAGCACAACCAACAAAGAAAGCTCCCTCCTCCTCGCTGTCAAGATTCAGCAAAGTTTTTCCGCGGAGAAAGTCAGGTTCAATCGCATTTGCTCCCGTAAGACCGGTTTCTTCGTCTACAGTGAAGAGAAATTCCAGAGGCCCGTGAGTAAAAGAATCATCTTCAAGAACAGCAAGTGCAGCAGCCACTCCTATACCATTATCTGCACCAAGGGTCGTTCCTTTAGCAGTAACCCACTCACCATCGATTTCCACTTCTATTGGGTCTTTAGAAAAATCGTGCTCTACGTCTGAATTTTTTTCACAAACCATGTCTATGTGACCCTGAAGTATCACTGTTTCTGCGTTCTCATGGCCCGGGCTAGCAAGTTTATCAACAACAATACTGCCCACTCGATCTCGCTTTGCCTTGTGTCCTGTTTTCTTTGCCACCTCAATAATGTAATCTCCAAGAAGACTTTCGCTTTTTGAGCAATGAGGTATTTTACGAATCTCATCAAAATGTTTCCACAAAAGGGCTGGTTTAAGATTGGTTAAAATGGACGACATAATTTCCTCCAATGGTTTTTAGACGGTTGTTTTAGTGTTGCTATTAATATAGAAGAAAAAACGGGAAAGTCAAGGAGAAGAGATAGCAGGGTGACTCCCTGAATTTAGAGATATTCTAGACATTCTCTTCTCCGCAGGAGAGGAAAGGAGAAGATATAGCTAGGATGACCCCCAAAATTTTGGGATGAGGGGCATTCAATTTGGGATAAATTAAAG
>CAZPNF010000060.1:0-8534 GCA_964587715.1 uncultured bacterium
TATTCTCTCTGGTTTTGATCCATTTCGAAGAGAGGTTGCCAAGCGTGCTCTGGAAAAGCTTATCTCTGACGGTCGTATTCACCCGGGCCGTATTGAAGACATTTTAGAAAAAACTCGAAAAGAGATGGATGAACTTATTACTCAATTGGGCGAACAGGCTATGCTGGACACAGGCGTACATGGCCTTCATCCGGAATTAGTAAAATTATTGGGTAAATTAAATTATCGTACAAGCTACGGCCAGAACGTTTTCCAGCATAGTATTGAAGTAGCTCAACTTGCTGGACTTATGGCCAGTGAGCTTCAACTCGATGCTGTTGTTGCTAAACGTGCTGGCCTTCTCCATGACATAGGAAAAGCCATCGATAGAAACACAGAGGGAACCCACTCGCAGATTGGTGCTGAGCTGGCGAAAAAATATGGTGAAGGTCCTATTGTCTGTAATGCGATTGCTTCTCACCACGATGAAATTGAGATGATCTCTCCAATCTCGGCTCTGGTTCAAGCTGCAGATGCAATTTCTGGCTCGCGTCCTGGTGCACGAAGAGAGACACTCGAAGGGTACATCAAGAGATTGGAAAAATTGGAGGGAATCGCTGAATCTTTTCAGGGAGTTTCTAAAACTTACGCTATACAAGCAGGACGGGAAGTACGTGTCCTCGTGCAGCCAGAAAAGATCAGCGATGCCCTTGCTGAACAGTTGGCTTCTGATATTGTAGAAAAGATCCAAGCAGAAATGGAATACCCGGGTCAAATCAAGGTTACGGTAATTCGGGAATATCGTGCCATCGATTATGCAAAATAGTTTACGTGGAAGAATAAAATTTGGAGCGTCTGGATATTAAAATTCTCTATATCGCTGATATTGTAGGAGAGCCAGGATATAAAATTGTGCTCGATCACATTCAGGATATTCAAAGAAAGTACAACATTGATCTTACCCTTGCAAACGGTGAAAATGCTGCTTCAGGTAGGGGGTTGACAAAGAGGATTGCTCAATCCTTATTCGATCTGGGTATAGACGTTATTACGAGCGGCAACCATATCTGGCATAGGGAGAATTTTTTTCCTATGCTGGATGAACATCCTTATATTCTTCGACCTCTGAACTATCCTCCTAATTGCCCTGGACATGGCTCGTGCATTATAAAAGTTGACCAGAATTATCAATTTGGAATTATTAATCTGCAGGGAAGAAGTTTTATGTACCCTATTGATTGTCCTTTCCGTTCTGCGGATTCTGAAATTAAACGGCTTAAAAATATAGGAGTGAACGGTATTATCGTTGATTTTCATGCAGAAGCTACTGCCGAAAAGGTTGCTCTTGGCTGGTATCTGGATGAACGAGTCAGCGCTCTCATAGGTTCTCACACACACGTACAAACAGCGGACGAGCAAATATTGCCTGGAGGTACTGCTTATATTTCTGATGCTGGAATGACAGGTTCGTTTGACTCTGTTATTGGAATGGATACAGAAGTTTCCATACGTAGATTTCTCACTCAATTACCTGTCCATTACAAAGTTGCAACCGGAAACTCTAAGTTTTGCGGTGTAATAATTTCCATTGATGCAAACAGTGGAAAAGCACGTTCAATTACCAGATTTCAGTTACCATAACATTGATCACAATGGTGGAGAACGAACCATGGCCGATATAATTGATGGAAAAAAAATCGCCTCTGAAATTCGACAAGAAATAGCCTTAGAAGTTCAAAAACTAAGAGAAAAGAACTATTATCCCCACCTTACAGTTATCCTTGTCGGCGAGAATCCAGCCTCTCAAGTATATGTTCGGATGAAAAAAAAAGCTTGTGAAGAAGTGGGAATTTCTACTGAAACATTGACTTTCCCTGATAGTGTTACAGAGAGAGAGCTAATGAATACCATCGACAATCTGAACAGAAATTTCAGAGTTCATGGAATACTTGTTCAACTCCCTCTTCCGTCTCACATTAACGAGAATCGCATAATAGAAAAAATTTCACCTGATAAAGATGTTGATGGTTTTCATCCAATTAATATGGGAAAGTTAGCTTCTGGTTTGGAAGGCGGATTTGTTCCCTGTACACCTGCCGGTATCTTAGAACTTCTATTGCGGACAAATCATTCACCTGAAGGAAAACATGTGGTTATTGTCGGCCGCAGCAATATAGTAGGCAAGCCTCTGGGACTTCTTCTGTTGCGTAAACAAAAAGGCGGAAATGCTACAGTAACCTTCTGCCATTCCAGAACTCCTGATATTAAGTCAATAACTCGCACAGCAGATATTCTGATTGCAGCGGTAGGACGTGCTGAGATGATAAAAAAAGATATGGTAAAGCCGGGGAGTGTAGTGATTGATGTGGGTACCAATAGAGTTAAAGATGCAACAAAAAGTAAGGGATATCGTTTAGTTGGAGATGTCAACTTTTCAGAAGTGGCTAAAGTTGCTCAGGCAATTACGCCAGTTCCTGGCGGTGTTGGTCCAATGACAATTGCTTTTCTTTTAAAAAATACTTTGAAGGCCAGTAAAAAACTCAAAGAAAAGGAGGGTTAACGTAAGGTGAAATTATCCAGAGCTTACATACCAACTCAAAAAGAAATTCCTGCTGGTGCTGTAATACCCAGTCACATTCTGATGCTGAGGGCAGGTTTGATTCGTCCTCTGGCTGCCGGCGTTTATTCTTACCTTCCTCTGGGCTGGCGAGCCATGAAAAAAGCTATGACCATTATTCGGGAAGAAATGGACCGCATCGGCGCACAGGAAATCCAGCTCCCTGTTTTAAACCCTGTAGAAATATGGGATGAGACAGGACGAAACGCTGATTTTGGTGAGGGTATGTTTCGTTTAAAAGACCGAAAAAACAGAGCTCTTGTGCTGGCACCAACTCATGAAGAAGTAGTTTGTGATCTTGCCAGGAATTTTGTTAAGTCTTACAAAGACCTTCCCCAGAGCTGGTATCAGATTCAGACTAAATTTCGTGACGAACCCAGGCCTCGTTCTGGTGTAATCAGGACTCGGCAGTTCATCATGAAAGACTCGTATACTCTGGATGCCGATCAGGAGGGGCTGGATAAAGCTTATGAACTTCATGCTCAGGCTTATCGTAATATTTTTACCCGCTGCCGACTCAAATTCCAGGTAGTAGGAGCTTCTTCCGGTTTAATGGGGGGGAGTGCTTCCCATGAATTCATGATAGAATCTCAATACGGAGAAGATACTCTTGTTTTATGTAACCATTGTGATTATGCGGCAAACTTAGAAATTGCTACTTCTCTTCCACTTGAAGTTGATGACAAAATTACTTCTCTCCAGCAGGTCCATACCCCGAATAAACGAACTATTGCCGAGGTTTCGACTTTCTTAAAGAAAAAACCAGACCAATTGATGAAGTCTCTTCTCTACATATCTAACAACGAACCGATAATGGTGTTAATTCGGGGCGCTCACAGTGTAAATGAAACAAAGCTGCAATCCTGCGTGAGAGCGCAAATTCGGCCGGCTAACTCACAAGAAGTAATCGAAATTTGTGGTGCCGAAATTGGTTTTGTAGGACCGATCGGTTTGAAAAAGAAAGTCCGACTAATAGCCGACAACGTGTTGAAGAATCAGCATAATTTGACTACAGGTGCCAATGAAAAAGATTACCATTTCTCTGGTGTTGAACTGGATAGAGATGTGAAAAATGTTGAATATGCCGATATCAGAACTGTACTTTCTGGAGAAAAGTGCAGTCTTTGTGGAGGAGACCTCCGTGTGGTTAATGCTATTGAACTGGGACACATCTTTAAATTAGGAACCAAGTATTCTGAACGCATGAATGCTGCGTATCTGGATAAGAAAGGCCAGAAAAGACCTATCCTGATGGGAAGTTACGGCATTGGTGTCGAAAGAATCATTGCAACGGCAATTGAGCAGAATCATGATGAAAAGGGGATTGTCTGGGACCCGGTATTAGCACCATATCTTGTTCATATTATCCCTATTAATAAAGATGATGAAGACATTTTTGCTGCAGCTAATCGCTTTTACAACAAGTTACAACAAGAGAAAATCGACACATTGATTGATGATAGGGACGTATCACCTGGATATAAATTCAAAGACGCAGATTTGCTGGGCATGCCTCTTCAGATTATTATAGGAGAAAAATGGCGCAAGAAACATCAAATTGAAATCAAAGAGCGTAAATCAGGCAATATTGTATTTTCATCTGAGGAAGATCTCATTGCAACAATTCGTTCATTGCTAAACTCGTTGTAAAGTAAACTTTATAGGACTAAAGACAATGATAGAAAAACCCAAGTCAAAAATTGTGACTGTTTCATTACGGCTCTCGGAAGTTCGGGAAGATCCAGACTTTTTTAGTATTCCAGGAGAAGTAGAAGATCCAAATGTTATTCGAGAGTATGTATTAAAAAAATACAAGTCGAATTTTGGTATTCTCGAAGGATTCATAGAAAGTGAAAGACTAATCTTACAATGGTATCCCAGCAGAGTTGATGAAACTGCCGAAGCTTTGCATCAAGAAGCTATGGCATTGGCAAAAGCAAAACAATACGAAAAAGCTATTACAAAGTGGGAAAAGGCAATTCTTCTAAACAGCGAAGATGTGGATTATCTATACAAACTCGGACTTGTTTATTTTGAAATGAAACGATTCCGTGATTCTATACAACATCTGGAAAAAACAGTCAGGATTTGTCCCATTCACTACCGGGCTTACTTAATTATGGGCATTGATTGGATCAAATTGAGGAAGTTTGATAAAGCGGAAAATTGTGTATTAGAAAGCAACCGATTAAACAAATCCAATGTATTAAGTTATCTAAATTTAGGAGTAATATACAGTATCCAAAAACGATTCAACGAAGCAATCAAAATGTTCAACTCAACAATTCAACTTTCCCCAAAGGAAAGTAGAGCTTATCTTGGTTTGGCAAGAATCTATACCATGTTAGGTGACGTAGAAGCAGCAAATAGCTATTTTAGAAAAGTAATTGAGCTTTCTCCCGGAACACGAATAGCAGAATATGCTAAAAAATCTCTTCGATTTACCAAATTACCTGAAACTAAAGTACAAGCTATTGATGATAGGGGAGAGAGCCTTGTAAAAGGAATGGGTTCATACCTATCAGGTGATTATTCCATTGCTTCCAGTTATTATAAAAAATATTTAAACAGCCATCCTTCGGATGATTATGCCTGGTATTTACTCGGAGAAGTAAACCTTAGAACAGGTGAGTTAGCAAAATCCGCTGATTGTTTTAAAAGAGCAGCTCGTTTAAATTCTAAACGTGCTCTGTACTACAAAGCACTGGGACTTGCGTTGCATTATCTTGGAAAATCACGCGAGACTACTCAAGTTCTTAAAAAAGCTATTGATATGGGGAAAAATGATGCATTGTGCTTAACTGTGCAGGGGATCAATTTAATGAG
The DNA here is from genome assembly GCA_964587715.1 of uncultured bacterium. Taxonomy (GTDB): domain Bacteria; phylum Zhuqueibacterota; class QNDG01; order QNDG01; family DSAB01; genus CAYYPT01. The sequence continues at coordinate 5,423 of CAZPNF010000060.1, forward strand.
ACAACGTAAATTAGAGGAAGCCATTAACAATTTTGAGCTTGCAATCAAAAGAAACCCAAACAGTCCGTTAGCTATCTACAATTTAGCATTAGCGTTTATCCAGATTGAAGAAAAAAAACAAGCTGTTGAGTTATTAAAAAAGATAGTTTCGTTTGAATATTTAGTTCCACTAAAAGGTCAAGCCAAAAGATTATTGCAGGATCTGGAATATCCTCGATGATAACTTAAACTCAATGTGATTAACATACAAAAAATCTTTTGCTTCTTCATTGTTAATTCGGATTTTTACTAACTACGTATAAGATATATTATGTTTACTTATAGCCTTATTTTTTAAAATCGCAGGCATGATACCTCTCCCCCATAATTATTCCTATTTTTACGCTACTGTGGTTAATAATGAAGAAAAGTCGGCACAAAATTTGCTAATGAAATTAAGTAGAGTACCCCCGGCAGGATTCGAACCTGCGGCCCACTGCTTAGAAGGCAGTTGCTCTATCCAACTGAGCTACGGAGGCGAATAAAATGTGTGTTAATAATACAAATTTTATTAATAAAAATCAAATAATTTTTAGAAAAAAAGTGAAGAATTTTGTCATGATGAAATACATTAGAGTATTTGTATTTTCTCTCTTATTTTCATTTTCATTAAAGAGTTACGGCCAGCACAGCTATTACGTAGCGCCCAACGGCTCAGATGCAAATAACGGTATCACCATAAATACTTCATGGAAAACAGTAAACTATGCAGTAAGCCGTCTTTTCCCTGGTGACACACTGGAAATTATGGGAGGAACTTATTATGAGCTTGTTAACGACTTTGTTAGTTCTGGGACCAAAGACAGCGTTATTACTGTCAGAAATCATGGTAACGATCGTGTAACCATTAATGGGAATGGTCAGTGGTCAGTTATTAATTTTAACAGCAAGGATTACTATCATTTTGAGGGACTTGAGATCACCAATGCAGTATGGGCAGGTTTTAATGCTACCAACTATCATCATTGCCGTATCTCTAATTGTAAAATTCATGATATCGGACCATCTTCCGGCACGGCAGTGGGAATCTATGTTTCGGCTGGTGAAAGTAAATCAGAATATTCTTCCCATAATATTATTGAAAATAATATTATACATGATTGTTATGGTGAAGGGATTTACGCTGGTGACGATGCTCACAGTGCTCCACCCTATGGAACACCATGTAATTACAACATAATTCGGAACAATACTATTTATAAATGTGTTGATGGAATCGATGTCAAGACTGGCTCTAAATACAATAAAATTATTGGGAATGATATTCACGATTGTAATGGCGGCATATATTCGGGTGGTATAATTGTTTTTGAGGAAACATTTATCGACAGCAATAAGATTCATAATAACATCAATTATGGAGTGTTCGTACAGGGCAAACACAATCGTATTACCCAGAATCTTATCTATGATAATCAAAGTTACGGTATCCTGATTGATGGTTATCAATCAAAATGGAATAACTACAAAGATTCAGGAGACAGTAATCTGGTCCTTAACAATACTGTTGTTTATAATAAGAATTGGGGTCTCTATCTATGGGGTGGTCAAAACCAGGATTGTAAAGGCAACATAATAAAAAACAATATCATCGCTTACAATAAAGATTATCAATTTTATGCTTATCTTTACGATTATCCCGACTCCAAAACTGAAATTCCTTTCGATGCTAACAATTGGCTTTCCCAGTCAGGACCAATTATTCATTACAAAGACACAGATTATTCTGATATTGAATCATTTAAAAAGGCCACTGGAATGGGACCTAAATCTTTAAGCGTTGATCCTCAATTTGTAGATTCTGATAATAGAAACTTTAATCTTAAAGCTTCAAGTCCAATGATAGATCACGGGATTCCTGCTGATCTTCCTTTCTGGGGAACTGCACCAGACATAGGTGCCGTAGAATATGTATCACAGGCTTCTTCTAAACGCTCTTCCCTTATTGCAAACGATTTGTATGCTACTATTTCCGTGGGTCTCCCCTCCCCCATGGAAGAGAAAAGAAGTATACCTGTGCTTTTAATTACATCAAAAAACGTCATCAAAATCCCCACTCCACTGATTTTGAAAGAGAGTGATGCTTCTGAAACCCAGATTAGTTTGCAAGGAAACGTACCTGGTCAGAATTTCTCAGGAAGTTTTCTTCTGGATAGCTCTATTGCTGAAGGACCAGCGTATTTTTACCTGCCAGATAGCAGTCTCATCGATATCGAAGGAAACGTGAGTAATGTTATTTCAGAAGATGATTCAATTCACATAGACAAAACACCCCCTGCCTCACCTTCTAATATTCAATTACACATTAATACCAAGTGAAGTAATTTATGCAACCTACAGGCAAAAAATTAGTTAAACGGTACAAAGCAAATTATTCTATCCCGCCTGAAACAAAAATCACTGAAAAAATGATACTTAACCACTGGGAACTCGAAAAACGTTTAACAAAGGAACTTTTAGAATCAACTCCTGAAAATCGATGGGAAGTATTTGAACACTGTTATACAAAACTGTACAGTGCGTTGGATTGGTTGAATCGTTTTGGAGAAGAAGATAAAAAAACTACAGAATCTCTCGATAAAAAATATAAGAACTGGACAGAAACAATCGGTGAACCTCCCCAAAAAATATATGAGATAGGTTCAGGCAAGGGAGAATTCATTAGTTTTTTAGCAAAACATGGATTTAACTGCAAAGGGACAGAAATTACAAAAGAACGGGGAGAAAAATATTCCCAGTTCACGAAAAATTTATCCTGGGGGAACTCCGATGGTGTGCATCTTGATTCTTTTGAAAAGCAGGCAAGTTATGATGTTGTTATATCAAATCAGGTAATTGAACATCTCCATCCCCAGGATTTGGGACCACATCTGAGGAGTGTTTACAATATTTTGAAAAAGAACGGTCGTTATATCCTAAACACTCCCCACAGTTATACAGGTCCACATGATATCTCACGCGTATTTAAGTGTAGTAAACCTTTTGGGATGCATTTAAAAGAATATACGTATCGGGAATTAACTCAAGCTTTAAGGAATGCTGGATTCAGACGTGTTTATCGTATCATTCCATC
>CAZPNF010000061.1:0-8500 GCA_964587715.1 uncultured bacterium
TTGCAGGTCTGATTGGTTTGCCCTTGACCAATGGTTTTGTTTCAAAATGGTTAATTTATAAAACATTAATTCTTGGAGGGCACCCATTTTTAGCATTTGCTGCATTCTTAGGATCATGGGGAACAGTCCTGTATGGTTATAAGTTTATTCATAATATATTCTTGGGCCAGTTACCAGAAGAGTATAAAGATGTTAAGGAAGTACCATTTTCTATGCAGTTACCCATAATTCTCTTAATAATCATGGTTTTTTTGTTTGGGATACTTTCCGGTATTCCCTTAAAACTTATAAATAGTATTGGAGTTTCTCTGGGATTTAACTCCTTAATAGTTAATTTGTGGGGTATTAGTTCGGAAAATGGTGTGTTAAATACAATAAACCTTTTCTTCGCTGTTTTAGTAATAGGAATTATCGTCTGGCTTCTTTTCCGCATCGGAGCAAAATCTCGTCCTGTTTCACAGGATGATACGTATGGTGCTGGTTCATACATTCCGGTGGGGAAATATCACTATACTGTTAATTTCTATAATCCGCTTTCAAGAATTATTTCGCCATATCTTAAGGACTTCATGGATGTTTTTTATCTGAAACTTGCTCGAGGTTTAGAAATATTGGCAGAAAAAACAAGACGAATCTATACCGGTGATGTTGGAAACTACGCAATGTATATCATCTTTTTTCTTGCGCTGTTGATTTTTATACAAATGGGATGGAAAATATGGTAAGACACATTTTAGAATTGATTCTGGTGCCATTTTTTGCTTTCATTATTGGATTGTTCTTTTTGGGCTTGGCCAGAAAAGTCATAGCCAGAATACACTGGCGTTATGGCCCTCCACTGCTTCAGCCTGTCATAGATATCATCAGATTGTTTTCTCAGAAGAGTGTATCTCATGGGAGGATATTTAGCCTTGGGATTCTCATCTCTTTGATAGGCTCTTTTGTGGTGGTTTTGTTTCTTCCCTTTGGAGTTTTTACTCCTCTTGCTGGTTCCGGCGGTCTTTTAGTCATTCTCTACGTGATGCTTTTTGCTCCAATTGGCATCGCATTATCAGGCGGAGAAGGTGCAAATCCAAATATCAGTATCGGTATCTCAAGGAAGCTGATTTTAAGTCTCAGCTATGAAATTCCTTTTCTTTTTATTCTTCTTTCTGTCATGACTTATTATCATACTATTTCTATAGTCAAAGTGATAAACTCTCAGACTGGAACCTGGGCTTTCTTTTCCTGGGCCCTGGTCTTGCCAGGACTTGCCTATTTTATGATTCTTCCAGCCATGTTAGGCTTGAGACCTTTTGATATGGTTACTGCCCCGCAGGAAATTTCCTCTGGGCCTCAGGCAGAATACGGTGGGAAATATTTGGCTTTAGTTACCATTGAACACGGCCTGGCAATTTTTATAGGAATTGGACTTTTTGTTAATCTTTTCTTGGGAGGTGGAAATCTCTGGAGTTCGGTGAATCCCTTTCTCAATACCGGTTGGGGTGTTCTTGTTTCCCCAATTGTTTTCTTTCTCAAAATGCTTATCGTGTTTCTGTTGGGGCTTTTTATTCATGCGGTTTTTCCACGATTCAGAATGGAGCAGGCAATAAAATATCTCTGGAGATGGCCTACTTTGATTGCTTTTGCGGGTCTGGTTGTAGTGTTAATAGCAAAATAAGGAAATCGGAATGGGGCTGTATCAAAAGTATTTTTTCACCGCAAAGTTCGCAGAGATCGCAAAGAATAATATTTTAAGAAATAAACACTAAATACTTGGAGATGTGAATGGATAGAAATCAATTGACAAAATGGTTTAAAGATCCGGTAAAGATGGGACATAAATATTCATTAGGAGTAGTCTATTTTTGCACGGGATGTGGAATTATAGAAGTTCCTCCTGTAATTACTGCACGATGGGATGCAGAAAGATTTGGGGTCGTACCGGTAGCCACTCCGAGACAGGCTAATCTTTTTCTCATTACAGGATATGTCTCCGTTAAGACCCTGAGAGCTATAATAAGGACCTACGAACAGATGCCGGATCCAAAGTACGTGGTGGGTTTTGGTTCCTGTCCCATAAACGGCGGCATGTACTGGGATTCATATAATACCATAAAACATCTGGATAAATATGTTCCTGTTGACGGCTGGATTGCCGGCTGCATGCCGAGGCCTGAGGCTATATTCATTGCAGTAACACATCTCTGGACTTTGATTGATAAAGATATGGCTGATGGGTATAAAAGATATGAAAAATATTATAAACAGTATCGAAGGAATCAGGAAATGGTGTTGCCGAACATTGAATGGCCGCCGTTCTATCCCATAGATTAGATGAATGAAGAGGAATCTGTATGAAGACATCATTAAATGAAATGCTTAAAACAAATTTTGGAGATATCCAGATACACTTTCCAGAAGAAACAAGAATGATCGTGAGTGTTCCAAAGGAACAAGTTTTAGATGTTTTAACTTTCATTAAGGATAATGGATACGATTACTTAGCTCTTGTCTCCTGTGTGGACTGGATTGATGAAGAAGAATTAGAACTTGTTTATATAGTGAGTTCTTATTCAATAGAAAATAAACTGTATGTAATCTTGAAGACCAGAATACCGAGAGCAAACCCAATATTTAGAACTGTAATTCCTGTTTTTCCAAATGCTGAGCCATATGAGCGTGAACTCCATGAGCTTTTTGGAGTAAAATTTGAAGGTCATCCGAGGCTGATTCCTCTTCTCTTAGAGAGAAATTACAAGATACCACCCTTTCGGAAGGATTTTGACAGCAGAAATTATGTGAAAGATGTTTTTGATACAGTTCCCACTATCGAGGAAGAGAAATGAGAGAGCTTGAACTTTATTTTGGTCCCCAGCATCTTGGAATGGTAGGAAATTTCAGCATTACCTTGAAAGTGGAAGGTGACCGGATCGTAGAAGCTACGGCTAATCCTGGTTATCTCCACCGCGGCTTTGAAAAACTGATGGAATTGAGGACGTGGACACAGAATTTTCCTCTGGTTTGTAGAATCAATGTGGTAGAGCCAGATCACATGGAAATGGTCTATGCCATGGCGGTTGAAAAGCTGGCTGGTATCGAGGTCCCGGAACGAGCAAATTATATAAGAGCTGTTGTGTTGGAGCTTGCCAGAGTTGTATCTCATCTTTTTGGTCTCTGGGCATATTCTAACATGTTGGGTTTTGATACAGTTGCTCAGTGGGCAATGTATCACAGAGACCTCGTTTTGGATCTTTTTGAAGAACTTTGTGGTGCACGGGTTTATCACATATACATCTGGCCCGGTGGTGTACGCCGTGATTTTCCAAAAGGGTTCAAAGATAAAATCGTAAAAACTCTCCACACTATTGGCAGCTGCATACCCGACTACGATAATGCATTTTTTAACAACCGCTTATTCTATAAAAGATCAGCAGGAATAGGGAAGATTTCAAAAGAAGAGGCAAAGAAATTTGGGGCAGTAGGTCAGGTATTGAGAGCTACTGGTGATAAATTCGACATTCGTAAAATCGAACCTTATTCTGTCTACGATAAAGTTGATTTTGAGGTACCTACTAGGGAGGATGGTGACGCTTATTCACGGATCTGGATAGTTCGTGACGAGATGATTCAAAGTGTTCACATGATTTTTAAACTTCTTGATCAGATGCCAGAAGGTAAGGTTTACAATAGAGTTCCCAATCCTTTTAAATGGAAAATACCTGAGGGAGAAACTTATGTCCGTGTCGAATCTTCCCGTGGGGAATTGGGTCTTTATATGGTAAGCAATGGTGAAGATAAACCTTATCGTGTCCATTTTAGAACGCCCTCTTTTACACACGGGTTGATTCTTCTGGAAAAACTCTTGAAAAATGCCAGTATTGCGGATGTAGGGAATATCATGATCAGTTGTTACGTGGTTGCCCCTGAAATTGATCGGTGAGTCTAAGCGCGGCGAAGCTGCTTAAGTGTTTAGAATGCCTAAAACCTAGTGAAGTTTCGCCTCAAACCGACGAGAAGTACACAAATGATTTTTTTGTGTAATTAAAGTCTGGAGATTAAACATCAAAAATCAAATATTAAAATTACATATCAAAATGTAAAGTAGTTATGATTAATTTTACATTTTTCATTGTCATTTTGATTTTTGATATTTAATCTTTGATTTCTCTTATGTGCATGCATGATAAATACACTTATTAAAAACTTGACTCAAAATTTCAAATTATTGCTAAATAAAATGTTTAAAGTGCCTAAAGACAAGACAGATTAATCGTTTTCTATAATGTAAGGAGGAAAGATTTGGCTAAGCCGAGTGTTTTAAGTCCATTCAATGCAATAAAATATCTTTTTAAAAAGCCGAAGACATTGAGGTATCCTTTTGAAGCCAAGGAGCCAGCTCAACGATATAGAGGTATTCATCTGAATGATTGGGAAAAGTGTACTGGCTGCGGTAACTGCAGGGATATATGTCCGAATGAAGCTATTACCATGGTTGAAATTCCTGATTTAGAAGCGAAGCCTGGTCATAAGAACGAGCGTCCCCAGATTGATTACGGTAGATGCTGTTACTGCGGTTTATGTGTGGATATTTGTCCTTCTGGATCTTTGCGGCTTTCCAGGGACTACCTCCATATTCATTTTGATACAAACACTTTCAAATTGATGCCACGAGATGAGAAAACAGATAAAGAACACTTTCTTCCTCCTGACAAATATTCTATATTTAAAGCAAGCTTAACACACCGTAAAGCAAACTATGAAGGATTTGTTTCTGATCTTGATTATTCTCTGTTTGAGCCAGAACGGGTTGAAATGCCCCAGATTGAAGCCGACAAAAGAAAGCTTTCGTTTATAGAACAAGTGATCGGCTATTCCAGAGATGAAGCAAGGAAAGAAGCCTCGAGATGTCTTGAATGTAAGTTGTGCGAAGAGGCCTGTCCCGCGCACTTGAAAATATCCGATTACATTGCTGCAATTTATGAGGATCGGCCCGAAGAGTCCCTGAGAAAAATATTTGAAGACAACCCGATTCCTGCCATCTGTGGACGAATATGTATGAAGCCGTGTGAGTCTGCCTGCTCACTTGCAATTCGAGGAGAAGCATTGGCTATCAGATGGTTGAAACGGTACACTGCAGATACAATTAAAGATTATGAAAAGGTTTTGAAACTCAAGCCTGCCAGATCTACAGGTAAAAAGGTTGCAGTAATCGGTGCCGGGCCAAGTGGATTGTCGCTTGCTTATTTCCTTGCTTTGAAAGGACATAAGTCAATGGTTTTTGACTCCTTACCCGGAGGTGGTGGAGTGCTCCGGATAGGTCCGCCACTTTACAGATTACCCGTAGAAGTTATAGACAAAGATGTAGGTTTTATTGGTTCCCTGGGTGTTGAATTCCATTTCAACACGACTGTGGGAAAAGATATTTTGTTTAAAACTTTGTTGAAGCAATACGATGCTGTTTATCTCAGTATCGGGACTACTGTATCCCGCTCGACAAGGGTCAAGAATTCAGGTAAGGCACTCCTGGCACTTCCTTTTTTGGAGGAAAATAAACTCGGTAAAGGAACCAAAGTCGGGAAAGAAATTATTGTCATAGGTGGTGGAAATGTTGCAATGGATGTAGCAAGGGTAGCTGTCAGGCGGCAACACATTCAATATCCCAATGAAAAAGTTGTAACAAAAACAGTCTCCTTAGAAGACTGGGACGAGATGCCTGCCACTGAAGAGGAAATCCAGGAAACAAAAGAAGAGGATATTCAATTTAATCCGGCATGGGGTCCTAAAGAGGTTGTACTTGATGAAAAAGGTCGTATTAGGGGGCTTCTTTGTATGAAAGTAAAATCTGTGTTTGATGAAAACGGCCGTTTTAACCCCACATTTTACGAGGATCAGGAAATGTTTTTAAAGGGGGATATGATTATAGAAGCCATAGGCCAGCGACCTAATTTTTCGTTTATTCCCAAGGATCTTTTTGATAAGCTGAAATTCACTCCGCAAAGGAAGCTCAAGCTTGATAAGAAGGGACAAACCTCCTTGCCAAAGGTCTTTGCGGGAGGTGATATTGTAAATACAAATTTAGATGCAGTGACTGCTATTGCTGATGCCAAGGTGGCTGCTGAAGGGATTGATAAGCTGTTGAGATCCCGTAAATAGTTTCCCGCAACTCCTAAATAAAAATCTCTTGACTTTAAGGAAATTATTATTATATTTTTCAGCGACTGATTTCCGGAGTAGCTCAATGGTAGAGCGGGTGGCTGTTAACCACTAGGTTGGGGGTTCAAGTCCCTCCTCCGGAGCAATTTATTTATTGTTTATTGAAAAGGGTCTCAAATTGAGACCCTTTCTTTTTGGTCTGTCATTCAGAGAAGAATGGAGAGTGTATGGTGACTTTAAAAAAATAAAGCCTATAAGCTCTCTGAAAAACTCTTTTTGAATAGAAAAATGCCTACTAATCACGAATAACCCACCCTTCCCCTGTAAATCTTATACATAAGATCGGGACGACGACGCAATCTCCTTACGGTAATGTGGATATATAGTGTAAAGATGACCCTCAAGGGGGCTGTTTCGGTCCGGCTGATGCCGTCCCTCGCATAGACGTCTTTTTGTTTTTGTAACAATCTGTTGCGGAAACCGCTTTGTTAGTTTCCGCAACTATCGTATAAAACTACTATTTACCTCTTTTATAATGGTAAGCTCTTGCCAGTAATTCTTCAGCCTTAGGAAGGTACTTTAACGTTTCTAATAATTGGTAGTCCCTCAGCATTTGCACTTTGTAACGTGCTTCATCGCCCCATATCTTTGAGGCAATTGTCTGTTTAAGTAAAAAGCTAATATCTTTCTCGTTTTTTATAAATTCCTGATTAGTTATTTTGAAGCCTGCTTTTCTTATGTAACGTAAGAAATTTCGTAGAGTCTGTTTGTCCGGGTTATAATTTTTTAAGAAACTATTGAAATCTCCTTTTAGCCCTGGATGAGATTTCATGTAATATTCTACAAATGTGAAAAAGAGACGTTTGGGAGAGGTTATCATTTTCCGCATAGGCGAGCTAACAGTATCGCTTTTTGACTTAAGAAAAATATCAGGTGTAATACCGCCACCTCCGTAAACTTTTCTTCCAAGGATTTGAGTCTTGTAAGATGGTCTGGAAGGGTTTCTTTCCCACTTTCTTCTTAAACTGTCGTTTGCTATTTCTGCAAAGTAATTTTCAAAATCACCGTTTTTGTAAGGTCTCTGAATAAGTCGGCCGGTTGGTGTGTAATAACGTGCAGTTGTCATTAGAAGCGCAGAACCATCTTTGAACCTGTATTGAGTTTGAACTAAACCTTTGCCAAAGCTCGTCTCACCCAGAATGAGAGCCCTGTCCCAATCTTGCAGGCTTCCTGCTAGTATTTCTGAGGCAGAAGCAGATATACGATTAATCATAATTATTAGTGGGACCAGAGGGTGAGTAGCTCTGCTTGTGGAAAAGAATTCTCGGAAGGAAGAAGGAATTCGTCCTTTCGTATAGATAATTCTTTTTCCTCCGGGCAAAAATTTATCTACAGCTCCAACCGCTGCATCTAAGTAGCCACCTCCATTATTCCTCAGGTCTATGAGCAAATACTTTAAATCCTTGGACTCCAATTTTTGAAGAGTCCTTTCCAGTTCGTCATTTGTAGTAGAAGAAAAGCGAACGATGTCAATATATCCTACACCTGATTTAAGCAGAAAGGCGTATGGAATACTTTCTAAGTGAACTTCATCTCTCGTAATGGTAAAATCTTTAGGTTTGGTCCAGCCTTCTCGTTCAATAGTTACTTTTACTTTAGTACCTTTATGTCCCATGAGTTTAAGGGGAACCTCGTCACGTTTTATCCCGACGGCAGATTTACCGTCTATACCAATGATGCGGTCTCCAGGTAAAAGTCCAATTTTATATGACGGGCCACCATTAATGACAGACATGATGGTAATCTTGTTTTTGATAATGTCAAATGTAATTCCGATTCCTGAGTAGCCTTCGTAGCTCTGGTTCCACTTTTTGAATTGATCTGCAGTGAGATAAGTTGTGTGAGGGTCAAGATCAGAGACCGCACCTTTGATTGCATGTTCAATTAGTTCATCCGGAGATTTTTCTTCCACATAGTCTTCTCTGATTCTTTCGAGTATGGTACTGAAGAGCTTGAGTTTTTCATAGAGGTTGCTGTCATAGAGCCGAAATGAGGCTCCTGTGAGAAAAATCAGGGGAAGAATGATAAGTGTTACCAATAATACACGTCGTTGTTTTTTTAGCATGGCGTATCCTTTGATATAGTATGACTGAACTGTTGTAAATTTTTCTTTCTTTGGGGAACAAATAAAATATAAAGATTCCATTAGTGAATGTCAAGTTCAAGCAAAAAAGACAATTAAAAATCTCTTGATTTGCTGGGAATTTTTGTTAAATTAGAGATTTGTGAGGAAGAGTATGATACGATTAAGAATTATATTTACTCAAATTCTCAATGTACAAGGAGATAATAATGAAGCAACAAC
>CAZPNF010000062.1:0-8492 GCA_964587715.1 uncultured bacterium
CTGAAATATACCTTTATTTTATGTTTCTAATTTGCCCTTTTTAGAGTGGACTCATGCATTTTACACTTTTATTTTAGATTTTCGGATATTAGTTTATGCTCAAGAATTTTCACTGATTTTTCAATGTATTCACTTTTTACATATACGACTATGTCAGTATGAGCTGTTATCATTTCAATGATGTTTACTCCTTCTCTGAAAAGTATACTGCTTATCATGGAAATCATTCCCGGAGATTCCACAAAGAGATGGTTTGATATTTTTATTTCTCCTACATCAGTTAATTTTGTAAGACCGGTAAAAAATCTTTTCTTCCTTATGAATTCTTCATGAAGTTCCTGATAGACGAAATCCTGAATATCTCCTTCCAGATATAAAGATATAAAACTTGTACCCGTAGAAAGAGAGTGTATGAGAATATTTTTTCCCACGAGCCATTCTAAGAGAGAAAAGAAAAGTTTGGTTTTTTCAGACAGATTCTTTCCTGTAAAAGTGAAGAGAGTAAGTTTTTCCCTGTGAGCCTGAATTTTAGTGTTTACAGTGCCTTTGATTGTTGTACCCGCTTCTATGTAATTGCCAAGTTCTTTAAAGTGTACAATCTTAGCTTGAAATGTATCTGTCTTGAACCGGAGAGCATTTGGGTGAAGAACCTGAGCACCTGTTTGTGAAAGGAGCACAAGATCATCGGCAGAAATCTGATCGATCACCGTGGCTTTATTGACATGCTTTGGATCAGAAGAGAATACTCCTGCTACATCTGTTACTATTATAACTTCGTCGCAGTTCAAATATTTGCCGAGTAAAAATGAAGTTATGTCACTGCCGCCTCTTCCAAGGCTTATTAAATTTCTCTTTTCATCTACGATAAAGAATCCGGCTATTACTGGTACAACACCCTGTTCAAGAAGGGGCTTGATATATCTTTTCATTTTGGTCTTTATAGTTTCCTCGTCCAGGACAAAGTGTTTAAATTCATTTGTCTTGTAACCGAGTGTTTTCCCCCCTTCCGAAGAAGGCAGCAGCGAAACAAGCGGGAATTCTTCCATCTCCTGTGTTATTGCCACAGCCTTTGCTCCATTCTGCTCCAGCGCAAGGGTTAGAAGATGACATGACATTTTTTCGCCCATGACGAGATATTCCAGATATGATTTTGAGGCCAACTGGCCTTCTGCTATTTTTTCTGCTTTCTGGATCAAACGAGTCGTTGTGTTTCCCTGAGCTGAGACCACAACAATAACCTGTTTGCCGGTTTTTACAAGCTTTGTAAGATTTTTTGCAGCAAGTTTAATTCTTGCTTCATTTTTTATTGAGGTTCCACCAAATTTTACTACAGTTCTCATTTTCTTCTGTCCGATAGTTATTCCCAGGTTAAGATATTAAAAAGTAAAAATAAAAATTATTTTGTGAAAGTCAAGCGAAAAAAGCTCATACTTAGTTATAAAAAATATCTTGACTTTGATAGATTTATTTACCTTTTTGATAAAGTCAATTATTACACAACGGAATGTATTGAGCAAATATCAATATTGGGAGGCGATTATGCGTGAGGAGTTATTAAACCGTTTTTTTAGGTATGTAAAAATCGATACACAGTCACAGGAAGATGTCGAGGACCGCTATCCGAGTACTGAGAAACAAAAGGTTCTCTCCGAGCTTCTAGTGAGGGAGTTGAAAGAGCTCGGTCTCGAAGATGCTGAGATGGACGAATACGGCTATGTCATGGCTACCTTATCGAGCAATTTACCAGAAGATAAAACATCAAAAATTCCTGTGATTGGTTTTTTGGCCCATGTTGATACTTCTCCAGAAGTTTCCGGTAAGGATGTAAAGCCGATTCTTCATAAAAACTACACAGGAGGAGATATTGTTTTACCCGGCGATAAAACACAGATCATTAAAGTGAAAGATAACCCGGAACTCAAGAACAATATTGGCAACGACATAATAACATCTGATGGTACAACTCTGTTGGGTGCGGATAATAAAGCTGGTGTCACTGAGATTATTACAATGATCGATTTTCTCAAACAGCATCCTGATGTTACCCACGGTACCATCAGTATTGGTTTCACGCCCGACGAAGAGGTTGGAAATGGGACTAAGTACTTTGATGTAAAGAAATTCGGAGCAGGTTTTGCTTACACTGTAGATGGTGAGAAGCTGGGGGAAATTGAAAATGAAACTTTCAATGCTGCTCTTGCCTCTTTCAAAGTAACCGGCATCAATGTTCATCCTGGATATGCCAAAGGAAGGCTGGTCAATGCACTGCGAGTTGTTGCAGATATAATTAAAGAATTGGAAAATGATCCAGCACCAGAAACAACAGAGAAAAGGGAAGGTTATCTTCATCCTTACGTGTTGAATGGAGGAGTAGGAAGTGCAAATCTCAAAGTTCTAATTCGCGATTTTGAGATGGAAGAAATAGAAACAAAAGGCAGCAGGCTCAAGGAAATTCAAAAGAAAATTGCCGCAAAGTATCCTAAGGCTAAAATTGACCTCACCATAAAAGAGCAGTACAAGAACATGCGCTTCAAACTGGAAGAGAATCCCAGAACTGTTGAGTATGCGCTCGAGGCAGTGAAACGAGCCGGGATCGAGCCGAAGCTCCAGATAATTCGCGGTGGAACAGACGGTGCAAAACTCTGTTACGAAGGTTTGCTGACACCAAACATTTTTACAGGTGGAATCAATTTTCACAGCAAGCTTGAATGGATACCCCTTCAAGCAATGGAAAAAGCAGTTGAAACATTGGTGAATTTAGCCCAGATCTGGGCAGAGAGAAGTCTCGATTATTAAAATTTATAGAAAGGAGCGATAGCAATGCGTATTTTTCTTTTGAAGAAATTTAAAAAGATATCATGGTTGGGATTTTTGCCTCTTTTTCTTGTATCAGGGATTCTTCCTGCGCAAGGGCAGAAAAATCAAGGATTTTCTTTTATCGTGACTGCAGATATGAGAGAGTACGCTGGTCCGGAATATCAGAGTCCCAAATATTTTCTTGGAGTTTGTGAAGCAATCCATGAAAGGGGAGAGGGAGCATTCATGGTAAGCCCTGGAGATATTGATCCACCTTGGTACGTTCGTGCTACCATCTCAAAGGTACTTGGGAAAGACTACCTCTGGTATCCTGTAGTGGGAAACCATGAGGCTGAGACAAAAGAAGATATGGCCTATATACGAAAGTACATTACCGGGCTGCCGTACATAGTTAACAGAGGACCGAAAGGTTGTAAAGAGACCATGTATTCTTTTAACTATGGTAATGCCCATTTTGTTGTTATAAATGAGTATTACAATGGCCACTCGGACGTAGGTACAGATGGTGATATTGTTGATGCAACTTACAATTGGTTGGTTAAAGACCTTGATAAGAATACAAAAAAATACATATTTGTTTTTGGTCATGAGCCTGGTTTTTCACTTCCAGACATGGATTCAGGAAGAGTGCGTCATAAAACTAATTCTTTGAATAAGTATTCTGGACACCGAGACAGATTCTGGAAACTTATGAAGGAAAGAGGTGTTATTGCTTATGTTTGTGGTCATATGCACAACACCTCGGTTAAAAAGATCAAGGGTGTAGTTCAGCTCGATGCCGGGCATTCGAGAGGATCTGGAGATACAGGAGCTCCGAGCACTTTTGTTAAAATCATTGTTAAAAAAGCGGATTGTCGTTACGAAATCTATCGGAACGAAGGAAAAGGCGGTTCCTACATCTTGAAATGTTCTGGATCTTTTCTTCATGACTGAAGGGGTGATCTACATAATTTTCTCATACAAAAATCTGGCAAAGATTTTGCGATAAAATCTAATGTTTGATAAGATGAAAAATCTCAATTCCTTTCCTCTTTCCCCAAAGCCGTTGTTAACGCAACAGCGGCTTTTTTTACTTGTATAATCTTTGTCTTGATTTTTCTATTTTTTCTTTCTATTTTTAAATAAATTTTTTAATTAGAAAATATTAGGAGGATCAGCATGAAAATTTTAGATTACAGAGAGGTTAAAGCAGAACCAGTCACAGACGAAGGAGCACACGGTGCTACTATTCGATGGCTCATATCGCAAAAAGAAAATGCGCCAAATTTTGCTATGAGATTTATTGAGTTAGAACCTGGTGGAGCCACCCCGCTTCATCAGCATCCATGGGAACATGAAGCCTTTATTCTTGAGGGAGATGGAGCTGTATGGAATAATGGAAAGGAAGTAGGTGTAAAACCCGGTACGGCTGTTTTTGTACCACCAAACGAGAAACATTCTTTTAAAAATCCAGGGAAAGGAATTCTTAAATTTCTTTGCATGATACCAATTGTGGAAAGATAAATCCCTGATTAACGGATAAGGTGACAATCGAGCCTAAAAACCGTATTTGTTATTTGGTGAAATTAGGATTAATAAGGTTCTTATCCGTTAATGTGGGATAAATTTAAGTTTTCCTTGACATTGGTAAAAAAATTTACTAACCTTTTCATTAGTTTATAAGCAAGCCCCGAACTAACGGATAAGAAATCGATTTATAGCTATTTTCGGTCATCTGAATAGAATGTAGGTTGCGTAAGGAACGTTGTTTATCCGTTAATTAGGGGTAAATAAATTTAATAGCTAATTTTTTGGAGGGGGAGGATTGGGATATCAAACGGCATAGTTGTTACAATGTAATAGCTGTGCCGTTTTGCGTTTAGTTTATGGAATTCAGGCTTTAGTTTTTCATGGGTTATCGTTGAATGAATAATCGAGGAGGGAAAAATGAAGATCAAAGAAAATCTTTACTGGTGTGTAGTATTTTTCTTGTTCGGTCTCATGCCGATTAATCAACTTTTGTATGCTCAATCAGGCACAATCGATTTTGAGGATTCGAAGTGGAATAGCGTGGTCGGCCATAACTTTTACAGAGGGGGGCCAAACAATACGCTTACAGATCAGGAAATGGGCGTTGATTTCATTATTGCCTATGGAGAGATGCGGGTTCTAGATGTATATGGTATAGGAAGGATGCTCTTCTTTTCACCAATTTTCAGCTCGAATGGTACAACGGATGATGTAGGACGCGTATTGATTCAATTCAGCAATTCAAAAGGAAGAGTTAAACTTGACGTGGGTCACGACTATACCGAGGTACACAGTCCAGCTTACATGACAGTTAAGTTTTACAGAGATTATAACTCCAACAATCCCCTGCATACGGTTGATATTCCTTGGAATGGAGGTGCATTTACGGAGGTTGAATACAGCAATACAACTGATGGTATTCAGATGGTTATTGTCGACACCAAATATGCTGAAAACAATCTGGATAATCTTGAGTTTACAGAAATGGGTGCTGGTCCATCTCAAGAAGGAACGTTTGACTTCAACGATGGTACTGATCAGGGATGGACTTTGCAGGGAGCCTATGATGAAAGTGGAAACGGGACGTTTTCGTCGAGTTTTACTTTTGGCTGGAAGGATCCTGTGAATTATCCAAATCCGCCTGGTATTGATTCTATGGGTGACAATAATGGTTCGATTCAGATGGTTACAATCAGTGGTCATGGCGTAAGTAATCCAGGCGCCACATATTGGATCATGCAGTTTCACTCACCTGACCTATCGGCATCGAGTGCTTGGCAGTCAGCGACTGGCTACACAGTTGAGATAGCCGAATGCATGGGAACCATGACAACGATGTATGCAAATCTTTATGTCAAGGTCTATGACACTGATCAAGCTCAAGACCGTTATTTTTACAGCGGTACTGCACAATCCTTACAGCACGATGTGTATGGGAATGGGTCTGCAGATTGGAATCATTTGAGTTTTGATTGGTCTGGAGTGTCGAGTTTTCCGACGAATTATGTTATCAAGGAGGTTTTTGTAAATATCTGGGGTAGGATGAATGGTGCATTTGAAGGTGGAGTCTATCTTGACCAAGTTGTCCCAATTACAACGGTGCAACCGCCCTCAGCACCGTCCGGTCTAAATCTGACAGTCGTTTCCAGTTCAGAAATCGATCTTGACTGGCAGGACAATTCTGACAATGAGGATGGATTTAAAATTGAGCGCAAAACTGGCGTCGGTGGAACCTGGAGCCAGATCGGAATAGTTCCAGCAAACACTACCTCTTATAGTGACAACAGCCTGAGTCCCAATACTACCTATTATTACCGTGTGCGTGCCTACGGCGCAGGTGGGGCATCTTCCTATTCAAATGAAGCAAGTGCCACTACCTTAGGGTTATTTCAGGGAGGAACGTTTGACTTCAACGATGGTACTGATCAGGGATGGACTTTGCAGGGGGCCTATGATGAAAATGGAAATGGGCCATTTTCATCGAGTTTTACTTTTGGCTGGAAGGATCCTGTGAATTATCCAAATCCGCCTGGTATTGATTCTATGGGTGACAATAATGGTTCGATTCAGATGGTTACAATCAGTGGTCATGGCGTAAGTAATCCAGGCGCCACATATTGGATCATGCAGTTTCACTCACCTGACCTATCGGCATCGAGTGCTTGGCAGTCAGCGACTGGCTACACAGTTGAGATAGCCGAATGCATGGGAACCATGACAACGATGTATGCAAATCTTTATGTCAAGGTCTATGACACTGATCAAGCTCAAGACCGTTATTTTTACAGCGGTACTGCACAATCCTTACAGCACGATGTGTATGGGAATGGTTCTGCAGATTGGAATCATTTGAGTTTTGATTGGTCTGGAGCGTCGAATTTTCCAACGAATTATGTTATCAAAGAAGTTTTTGTAAATATCTGGGGTAAGATGAACGGTGCGTTTGAGGGTGGAGTCTATCTTGATGAAGTCGTGCCAGTCAGTGTTGCTCAGCCCAGCCTGGTAGTGAATCCAACAACTTTGGATTTTGGGACAACCCTTACCAGTCTCGACTTCAATATTGAAAACCAAGGTGGAGGCACCCTGACTTGGAGTGTAGCAGAAAGCCCGGATAAGAGCTGGATTACCTCGATCTCACCCGGCAGTGGCAGCAACGACGCAACTGTAACAGTCACCATAGATCGCAGTCAGTTGAGCGGTAATAGTGATACCGGCACAATTGCAGTGACCTCCAACGGTGGGAATCAAAATGTCACGGTACTTATTTCTAAAGAAGAAGGTAATTTACCAGAAAGCTGGAACTTCACTTCTAACACAGGCAACAGTGCTACCGTGGTGTTGCCCACGAGTGCCAATCCTAACATTGACGGCACTCCGTTGGCAAACGGGGATTATATCGGTGTGTTTACCCCGGCAGGACTCTGCTGCGGATACTCACAATGGGGGGGTCAAAACATATCCATTACTGCTTGGGGTGATAATGATCAAACACCTGAAATTGATGGATTCCAAGCTGGAGAATTAATCAATTATCGAGTTTACCGTACCAGTGAGCAAAAAGAATGGACCTTTGTAACAGTTGATTATTCGCAGGGGACTGGTACTTATTCAACCAATGGTTTCATGGTTCTGAGCCAATTTGATGTTTCAGAAACCAAGACGATTACACTAGACCTCGCTCAAGGCTGGAACATGTTTTCCATTAATGTAAATCCGGACGATCCAAACATTGAGACCGTAATGAATCCAATAGTTGACAAATTGGTGATCGTTAAAAATGGCAGTGGGCAAACCTACATTCCATCCTACGGGATCAATGATATTGGCAATATCAATTTTGGAGAGGGTTATCAAGCCTATTTGAACCAGGCAGCTACGTTAGATATTACGGGACAACCTGTTGATCCAGCTACAGGAATTTCACTTCCTGCTGGATGGAGTATGATTACCTATCTGCCAGCCGTGTCTATGGATGTGGCCACAGCGTTAGCAAGCATCGGCGACCAATTGGTCATTGCCAAAAATAATGCTGGACAGACCTACATTCCCCAATACGGTATTAATGATATTGGTGAGATGCAGCCGGGTCAGGGGTATCAGGTTTACTTGAGTGCTTCCGGAACTTTGACTTATCCCCCGGGTGGTGGCCTGCCAAAGACAACGGAAATGCTTGCTGCTACACCCGAGCCAAAAGGCCTGAATAAAACGCTCACGGATCATTTTCAATTCACTTCCAATACAGGTGAAAATGTTACTATCGTGATCACGGCTGACAAAATGCCAAAGTATTCGGATGATACACAATTAATCAATGGAGATGAAATTGGTGTGCTGACTACCAATGGGTTATGCTGCGGCGCTGTAGTTTGGAAAGATTCTAATACGGCAATTACCGTGTGGGGTAATAATAGCCAGAGCAATAGCATCGATGGTTTTACAGCAGGAGATACACTGCGTTTTCGGGTGTGGAAAAAGAGTGTTGATGTTGAATATCCTGCCAGGGTTGATTATCGGACAGGTGACCCCTGCGTCTATCAGACAAATGGTTTTTCGATATTGACCGAATTGGTAGCTGACCTGACTACTGAGGTGACCGATATGAGGAAAGGAGTTATTCCCTCGAATTTTAAATTATGTCAGAATTATCCTAATCCGTTCAATATGGA
>CAZPNF010000063.1:0-8481 GCA_964587715.1 uncultured bacterium
CCGCCGTAATAGTTTTTTCCACCAATACATCAATAACAGCTTCCTGAAAACTGGCAGCAATATCAGCGAGGTGTTTTTCAGTTTCTCCCGGACCGATAGACCTAACATGATTTAAGACTGCTGTCTTAACCCCACTAAAACTGAAATCCAGGCTATTCTCTTTCCGAAAAGCTCTTGGAAAATGTATGTATTTAGGATTACCTTCCCTTGCAAGTTTTTCTATGGGGGGGCCTCCAGGATACCCGACATTGAGAAGCTTTGCAACCTTGTCAAAAGCTTCTCCTGCAGCATCGTCTCTGGTTCGTCCCAGCATTCTGTAAAAACCCCATTTTTCTACAAAAACCAACTGCGTATGTCCACCTGATGCGATCAGAACAACAAAGGGCGGAGTAATATCTGGATATGCTAATCGGTTGGCCCAAAGGTGACCTTCTAAATGATTAACACCAATAAAAGGAATTCGCAGAGAAAGAGCCATACCTTTAGCCACACTTAACCCAACCAGAAGCGAACCAACCAAACCAGGACCGTATGTCACAGCAATAGCTTCTATATCACTTCGCAAGATATCAGCTTGATCCATAGCTTCCCGAATCACCGGAAATACAAGCTGAATGTGAGATCGTGATGCCAGCTCAGGTACTACACCGCCAAAACGCTGGTGAACAAGCTGAGTGGAAATTACGTTGGAGAGAAGAGAGTTACCATCAAAGAGTGCCGCACTGGTATCATCACAAGAAGTTTCTATGCCCAATACAATCATCGTTCTACAACGAGTTCAAAAAATTGAGGTTTTACGTCTGAAAAATCGATGCCGTTAGGAAGGTTAATCGTAGCAGGGATCTTTTTTCCTCTGTACCTGTACCGACTCCTGAAATCGATAGTAGCAACAACATCTTCTTTTTTCAATTTAGACAAAAGTTTAACCCCTCCCTGAAGCTTGAGGGAAAGAGTGGAAGGAAGTACACTAACTTTCATATTTGAAGGAACATGAGTGACTTTAATAGGAATATCCCTAAGAACTCTTTCTCCTATCCGCTGAATATCAGCTCTAAACTGCACACTGTTTAAAGAGTAACGAAGAGTTGGCTCTTCAGGAGGGCTGAGAGAAATCTTTCCATGAATTTCTTTAAGAACATTTTTGTATTCTTTTTTCTCTGTAGGAATTTCAGAAATAGCGCTTACCAGCGATCTGGGGCCACTAACTACTACAGAATCGGGTTGAAGAATAAGATTACCCACCTGGATATACCCATCTAATGTAACTAATTTAATATTAGGATGAATAGGCACCTTTTTTACAGCAAATTTGTCCAGGCGAACTGTTACTGACTCCGGTTCTATAACTCTGACAGGTATGATTGTATTACCAGCCGGAATCCCTTTGATCATATTAACTGTAATAGGAAGCTGTCTTATTCTTGGGCTTTGATGAAGATTCAACTCAATAAATTTATCTCTATAAGTCAAACTTAAAAGATTTTTCCCTGTTCCTCTGAATAGAACTTTTACTTTTGAAGGAATAGGGCGAATTAGTATCCATCCTTTCGGCTTATTAACTATATGAAGAGGGATATTTACTGTGTGATCAAACTGATTATCAGTAACAACATAAAACCAAAGAAAAAGTGCAGTAAGTAGAGAGAAAATCTTTGTCTTAGAGTTATAAAACCATCTTTGATGAAAGTAAGGCTTAATATTCATAATAAATAGCACCTAGGGTACAAGAGATAGGATGCAGAAGATTCAACCTACCTCTTGTACCAGTCTTTTTAACCACTAAAGTGATCTATTTTTGAGAATGGGTAATAGATTTACCGAAACTGATTTCTCCGTTATCGATTCGAATGTTAAACCCACACTCAGGGTTGGTACATACCCATGCTTTGTACCGTATGGCAGCTCCTTCTCGACCGTAGTCAGAAAGAGGAACAAGGACGCCAGTGTTACACTTCTGGCACTCTGGCAAGGCATATTCCATTGTACTACCTCCCTTTTTTTACTTCTCACCCTATTCTTTGACAACCCAGAGTCGAACTTCTGCATCCACTTCTGGATGAAGTTTCACAGATATAGTATAGACTCCTAAAGCTTTAATAGGCTCATCTAATTGAATTTTTCTCTTGTCTATATCGTATCCTTTTTCTTTAAGAAGATCTGCAATAGTCTGTGCAGTTACAGATCCAAATACCCTGTCTTCTTCTCCAACGGACACAGTGGCTGTAAGGGAAATTTTTTCTAATTCTTTCGCCATTCCCTCAGCCTTGCGTTTATCTTTATTTTGCTTGTGCTGAAACAACTTACGTTCTTCTTCAAGAAGTTTTATATTCCGGGAAATTGCTGGAACAGCAATATTTTTTGGAATAAGAAAATTCCTAGCATATCCATCTTTAACAGTAACAGCATCCCCCACTTTACCCAAAGGATTATAATCTTCACGTAATATTATTTTCATTATTTCCTCGCAATGAAATTTTCTTATCGAGCGACATCTGAAACAAACGGTAGAAGAGCAAGATGCCGCGCCCTCTTAATTGCTTTGACAAGTTGCCGCTGATGCCT
The DNA here is from genome assembly GCA_964587715.1 of uncultured bacterium. Taxonomy (GTDB): domain Bacteria; phylum Zhuqueibacterota; class QNDG01; order QNDG01; family DSAB01; genus CAYYPT01. The sequence goes on from CAZPNF010000063.1 coordinate 2,563, forward strand.
GGCACACGTACCCGAAGTTCGTCTCGGGATGATCTTGCCAACATCGGTGGTAAATTTTGTGAGTTTTTTGGGATCCTTATAATCAACATAAAGAATATGATTTTCACAGAAACGACAGATCCTTTTTCTTTTAGGCTTAATCAATTATTCCTCCTTGCATCTATAAAGTTTATAACTCCAGGTTTTGATAACCAAAGTCGTACTTTCCCTTTAATGGATTTTCCTCACCTGTTTTTTCAACTGGTTCTTCAGATTCTTCCTTGGAAATCTCTATTGGAGATGAAGTTGGTTCAGTCTCTTCCGTAGGTACAGACTCAACTTCCTCCTCAGCAGTTTCTTCTTTTTTATTAAGAAACTGTACGCGTCGGGCCTTTATCTCCACAACATTTCGGTTGCGTCCATCATCGGTACGAAAACTTCGGCTCTGAAGCTCTCCTTCAACAATGACAGCACAACCCTTGTGCAAATTCTCAGCACAGTTCTCTGCTAATTTATACCAGGCTACAACACCTACATAACAAACATTTTCTCGCCATTGTCCATTATTATCCTTAAATCGGCGATTTGAAGCAATCCAAAAATTTGTAACAGGGGTACCGTTTGTCGTTTTCCTGAAGGTGGGATCGCGAGTTAAATTCCCGGCAATAACGACAGTGTTCAAATCTGGCATACGGAGATCAAACATCTTAAGTTCACACCTCCTCATATTTAAGGTTCAGATGACGAAAGTATAGAACTCTCTTCTACACTTTCTGGGCTTTCATCCGGATCCACGGCTTTTATGGCTTGACGTTTCGATTCACGCTCCATCTCTTCTTTCAAAACAACTTTTGGCACAAGTACCGTGAGGAACCGCAACACAGAATCATCTAACTTGAATTCTCTTTCAAGTTCTTTAATAAACGATCCCTCGGCTGCGAATCGGATGTAAACATAGTAACCATATTGTTTTTTAGCTATCTCGTAGGCTAACCGACGCTTCCCCCATCGATCGATAAACTTTACCTTCCCGCCGTTATTCTCGATATGTTTGGTTACCTTTTCGATAACTCCATCAATTTGTGCCACCGGCAAGTGGGCATCAACAATAAATGTAGTTTCGTATTCTCTTAACACATTTCACCTCCCTTCGGTCATTAGGTCCTCCCATTTTTCTGAGAGAACAGGGCCTTTAAACCTTTTATATAGCAATAATTTGAAATTTTGAGTCAAGTTTAGAAGCTTATTTATGCCTAAATAATTTAACCATGAATCAGTCATTATTTAAAATTCCATTCCTCTCTTTCAGGTCATTATTTTTGCATTTTGATATGTCATTTTAATATTTGATTTTTGATATTTTATTTATATACTTCAATTTAATAAAGATCATTAGCTTACTTCTTGTCAGTTTGAGGCAAAACTTCGCTAGCCATTATAAAAATTCATTGTCCATTCTATCCCCCTATCAATAAAATCTATTACTGCCTTGCCACCTCTCTTAATCATAGAATTGACGAGCTTGCGCTCAATTGGCAAAAAGGGAGAAAGAACATATTCACTGGCATCGATTAAAGGATTATACCCTACACCAAATCTTAAACGCGGGAATTCCTCACTCCCCAATGCAGCAATAATAGAAGTCAAGCCCTTGTGGCCACCAGCACTTCCCTTTTTCCTCAAACGGAGCTTCCCCAGAGGCAAACTTAGATCGTCACACAAAACGAGAAGGTTGAAAAGTTTAACATCATATTTGTTTACAAGCTCATAAACTGCTACACCACTCCGGTTCATGTAAGTAGTCGGTTTGGCAAGTATAACTCTTTGAGAACCAACAGCGGTTTTTATGAGTTTGTAATGACCTTTCCCCTTCCTAAATTGTTTTTCCCATTTCCCGGCAAGACTATCCAGAACCATAAATCCTAAGTTATGTCTCGTGTTCCTGTATCGGGATGTTGGATTACCAAGACCTACAATGAGAAACACAGATGGTTTCCCTCAGATTTTTTTCTACCGGGCTTCAGCTGCACTATCTACTTTTTCTTTCCCCTTTTCCTTCTCCTCTTCCTCTTCGGAAACAACTTCTTCCTCAGCACTCACTTCTGCTTCAGTCTTCACAACTTTAGGATGAATCACATTGGCTACAGCATGGTACGGCTCTGTAAGTATTTTGATTTTATCTACTGCGATATTTTCCAGAGTAATAACATCTCCAATCTTTAAACTGGAAACGTCTATTTCTATGTGATCTGGGATTTCTAAAGGAAAGCCTTCAACTTCCACTTCCCGAAGAAGATGTTCCAAAATACCGCCTTCTTTAATTCCTACAGGAGTCCCCGTAAGAACAAGCGGAATGGTCATATGAATCTTTTCCGTAAGTTTGATCCCCATAACATCAATATGCATAACAGCATCGGTGACAGGATCATGTTGAACCTCGCGTACAATGGATTTTTTAGTCTTGCCATCAGGGAAAATAATATTAAGGACATTAACTTCGCTGTGCAATAGACGTTGAAGGCCCTTTGCTTTTACACTAAAAGGGATAGAATCCTCTCCATGTGCATAAAAGAGACCAGGCACTAAGCCAGTTCTCCGAAGCCATTTAGCCGTTTGATGCCCTGTTTTTTCTCTTAATTCGATATGCAAATCTGCTTGTGACATAGGTTCCTCTCAATATTTTTTACTTTCACGAATCAAACAGAGAACTGATTGATTCTTCGTTATGAATCCTTTTTATAGCCTCTCCAAATAGAGGCGCAGAGGTTAAAATTTTGATCTTTTCTCTTTTCTTTTCTTCAGGCACAAAAACTGTGTCACTTACTACAATTTGTGATATAGGTGATTTCTGAATTTTATCTACAGCCCCTCCAGAGAAAATAGGATGAGTACAGGCAACGAATATCTTCTTTGCACCTGCTTTACGAAGAAGATTGGCCGCCACACACAAAGTTCCACCCGTATCAACAATATCATCAACTAAAATAACATTTTTACCTTCAACCTCTCCTATAAGTGTACCAGTTTTAATTTTGTTGGGAGCAGATCGTCTCTTGTCTACCACGGCCAATTCCGCATGCAAGCGGTTGGCATAAGCCCCTGCCCTTTTGGAACTTCCTACATCTGGTGCTACAACAACAGGATTTTCAAGTTTGATTTCTTTGATATAATCCACAAATATTGCAGAAGAATAGAGATGATCAAACGGGATATCAAAAAAACCCTGAATTGAAGCAGAATGAAGATCTAAAGTTAATACACGATTTGCTCCTGCGGTAGAGATAAGATTAGCCATTAATTTAGCAGAAAGAGCCACTCTTGGCTGATCCTTACGGTCCTGTCGTGCATATCCGAAATAGGGAATTACAGCAGTAATTCTTTTTGCTGAGGCTCTGCGAGCTGCATCTATCATTAACAATAATTCCAGAATGTTGTCACCCGGGGGAGAAGTAGGCTGCACAATAAAAACATCGGTGCCGCGTATATTTTCATTATATTTAACAAATATTTCTCCGTCATTAAATCGAGATATTTCCACATCCCCTAAAGGAATATCAAGATGTTGTGCGATCTTCTTCGCTAATGGTAAATTAGCTGTCCCTGAAAAAACCTTCATTCTCAACCTTGACTCTTTACCTTGATTCTTTACGGTGAATTACTCTCAGCTGGGGCGGGAGGATTCGAACCTCCGCATGCAGGAACCAAAATCCTGTGTCTTACCACTTGACTACGCCCCAGAACATTCAGACGGAAAAGCTGAATTCAAGAAAGACTCTGTATGGCAATAAAATACCTTTTAAAACCTCTGATGATCTTGAGCCCCCTGACCACAAAAAGGTCATCAAAGGTAATGTTGGCAAACCCCTTTAACCTTTCCTCATTCCGCAGGCTGATCTTTACGTCGCTAATTTTCATGACTCCTCCCTATTCTAAAACAACTATTTAGAGATGGAAGGAAATCGGCCTGCAAAGGAAAGTTGTCATCCCTTGCTTAATGGAAAAGAACGCTTGTGCTACCTCTGCCTGCTCCCGTCTAAGAAATAATCCGTATATTGACGAGCCACTCCCAGACATACTGGCATAAAAGGCATCCCTTTTATACATAGCTTCTTTGATTATTCGTAAAACGGGATGCCTTCGAAAAACTACACCCTCAAGATCATTCTCTAATATTTGCCGCAGGGCATGGGGGTCGTACTTTTTAAAAACCGACCTAAATTTAGTAAATTTTTCCTCTTTTGTCAAGATAATTTTGGCCTTCCGGTACGCCCAGGATGTAGAAACCTCAATTCCTGGGTAAACTAAAACAACCCACCAATCATTAGACCACTTAAGAGGAGTAAGAATTTCCCCCCTACCCTGCCCGAGGGCGGTTCCACCAGTTATAAAAAAAGGCACATCCAAACCGATTTCGGCTGCCATCTCTTCAAGTTCAGAGAGAGAGAGTTTTTCTCCCCATAGACGATTCACTCCCACAAGAGTAGCAGCAGCGTTGCTGCTCCCCCCCCCTAATCCGCTTCCCATTGGGATACGTTTTTCAATGCGAATCTCTATTCCGCCTTTGAAACCGAGCTTACTTTGAACTAATTCAAAAGCTCGATAAACAAGATTGTTTCTGTCCAAAGGTAGAGTAGGATCAGTAGATATAATTCTGATAACATCTGGAATCTTACGGAGAGTGATATCATCGTGAAGGTCTATCTGCTGGAAAACAGTCGCAATATTATGGTAACCGTCTTTTCGCTTGCTTAGAATTAGTAAACCCAGATTAATTTTTGCATACGACGCTAAAGAAATAAATTCCATCTGCTGCAGCCCTAAAGATGAATGCCCTTTTGCTTAATAATATACACTATTTTAATAAAAAAACAAAAAGCTGCGCTCTCTCATGTGTTTAAATAAATTCTAACAAATTCTGTTCTTCCTCAACATTGTCACTCTTTTGAGACAATTTGCCTCGATTACCCCACAGGCAAAAGGCTTATTCCGCGGATACAGAATCAGGGGAATAAAAATCGTTGCTTTTCTTTCTATGGATGTATATATTTATATATCTTTTTACCGAGGGAAGAAATAGTGAGTAAAATCTTTTTTATTTCTGATGCTCATCTGGGTTCAAAAAAAAATAAAACAGAAAAACAGCGAAAAGAACACCTGTTAGACTTTTTGAAATACGTAGAGAAAAAAGCAACCGATCTTTTCATTGTTGGTGACCTTTTTGATTTCTGGTTTGAATACACTTCTGTAATTCCCAGAAGATATTTTTCTGTTTTAGTTGCACTAAAACAATTGACAGAAAGCGGAGTAAAAGTTGAATATTTAACTGGCAACCACGACTTCTGGGTAGACAGCTTTTTTGAAGAAGAACTTAACATTCAGGTTCACCGCGAGCCTTTAGACATAACAATAGATGGAAAACGTTTTTTTATAAGTCACGGAGACGGTCTTGTTAAAAAAGATGTGGGATATAGAATACTTAAGAAGATATTGCGTTATCCATTAAATGTTAAATTCTACCGCCTGCTCCATCCCGACCTGGGATTCGCACTGGCTGACTTTTTCTCAACATTGAGTCGAAATTACAGAGAACCAAAAGATAAAGATTTAGAATACATTCAGTATGCCCGAGAACGTTTCGCAGAGGGTTTCGATGGTGTAATATTAGCACATACACATCGTGCCCAGGAACTTCACGAGGGTAATAGGACTTATATAAATATAGGCAACTGGATAAGTTCTTTCACTTATGGTAAATTTGAAAAAGGTCGATTGAGCTTAGAAAAATGGGTAAAGGCACGGTAATCAACTAATCACTGCAAGGTTACAAATGAAACGTAAAAAACGAAAAGTTCAACATCCTGAAAAAAATTTAAAAACCAAACTTCATATTCCCGAACGTCATAGATGGATTCTGTTTCCAGCAACAACACTTGTTTCACT
>CAZPNF010000064.1:0-8402 GCA_964587715.1 uncultured bacterium
ATCATTTGTGTACTTCTCGTCGGTTTGAGGCGAAGCTTCGCTAGGATATTAGCAAAGGAGGTATTTTGTGAAGGAATTTACAGTTGATAGGATTCGTAATATCGGATTGGTCGGACATGGAGGAGTAGGCAAAACATCTCTTGCCGAAGCTCTTCTCTACAGTATGGGTGAAACTAATCGTATTGGCAAGGTAGACGATGGAAGTACAGTTTCAGACTATCATCCTGATGAAATAGAGAGAAAAATTTCCATCAGTACCTCACTGCTTCAGGGTGTATGGAAAGATTGTAAGATCAGTATGTTAGACACACCTGGTTATTCGGATTTTATCGGTGAAACAAAAGGCGCTCTGGGGATAACGGATTTTGCTGTGGTTGTCCTCAATGCTGTGGAAGGTCTGGAAGTTGGGACGGAGCAGGTTATTGAATTTGCCGATGGATACAAGGTTCCCCGTCTCTTTTTTGTTAATAAACTGGACAATGAGCATGCAAATTTTGATAAAGTTTTAGGCTCTGCCCAGAAGAGATACGGTAACGGTGTGGTTGCTTTCCAATTTCCTGTAAACCAAGGAGAAGGCTTCAATAAGGTTGTTGATTTACTCAAGATGAAACTGGTAACTTTTGAAACTGGTACCAGCGGTAAGGCAACTTTATCCGACATTGCTGATGATTTAAAGAAAAAAGCTGAAGACATGAGGAACAAAATTGTGGAAGCAGCAGCCGAGAGCGAAGATTCTCTTATGGAAGCCTATTTTGAATCTGGAACTCTTACAGATGATCAAATACAACAAGGGCTCCGGCATGGAATTCTTAACCGCACTGTAATTCCTGTTCTTTGTGGTACTGCTGATAAAAATTACGGTACACATCAGCTCCTGGATGTTATTACTGAATTTGGTCCTTCTCTTCAGGATTTTGGTAAAGTGGTTGGTGTTGATCCAAAAAAGAATGAACAGGTGGAAAGAAAAATTTCTCCTGACGAGCCTCTTTCTTCTCTTGTGTTCAAAACAATTTCTGAGGTTCACGTCGGTGAACTTTCACTTGTTAAGGTGTTTTCAGGTGTGTTGAGTTCAGGAGACGAAGTTCGCAACAGTACACAGAAGACAAACGAGAAGATCGGGCAGATATATCTTCTTAATGGGAAAACCCGCAAGGAAGTTGGGAGTCTGGGAACAGGCGATATTGGTGCTCTGGTTAAGCTCAAGAACACATCCACTGGCAATACTCTCTGTGATAAGAAGAATCCAATTTTGTTGGAATCTATTCAATTCCCCAAACCTGTTATAAGCGTGGCCATTGCTCCAAAAAGCCGTGGTGACGAAGACAAAATTTCCAACGGTCTTCGCACACTGCACGATGAAGACCCAAGTTTTGAGATTGTAGTAGATCCCGAATTACGCCAGACTATTATTTCCGGTCAGGGTGAACTCCACCTGACTGTTATTATTAAACGTTTGAAAGAAAGATTCGGTGTCGAGGTTAATGAAGAAAGACCCAAGGTACCTTATCGTGAGACTATAACTGCCAAAACAGACCAAAAATACCGCCACAAGAAACAGACAGGTGGGGCAGGACAGTTTGCTGAAGTCTGGATGCGAATTGAACCTTTATCCAGAGGGGAAGGATTTGAATTCGAGAACAAAGTCACAGGTGGTGCTATTTCTTCTGTTTATATTACTTCAGTTGAGAAAGGAGTTAAACAGGTTTTAGAATCAGGCCCATTGGCTGGCCACAAAGTAGTGGATGTAAAGGCTACAGTTTATGACGGTAAAGAACATCCTGTTGATTCAAAAGATATTGCTTTCCAGATAGCAGGTCGTGAAGTCTTTAAACTCTGTGTCCTGGATGCCAAACCCATTTTACTTGAGCCGATCTACGATGTTGAAGTAAAATTACCGGAAGAATGCATGGGAGATGTAATGGGAGACCTTTCCAGCCGCCGGGGGAAAATTATGGGTATGGACATTCGTGGGAACTTCCAGATCATCAAGGCCAAGGTTCCTTTAGCCGAACTCGATCGATATGCTACAACGCTTCGTTCTATTACATCCGGTAGAGGCATTCATTCAAGGTCTTTTTCACACTACGAACCAGTTCCAAAGGAATTGGAAGCGAAAATTATAGAAGAGGCAAAAACGGAGAAGGAAAAAGAAGGTGAAAAATAGTGACGTCTGGCAATCGTAAAAATAGAGGAGGGCCGGAAATACTCTGGGCACCGTGGCGAATCGAGTATATAGAGAATACTTCGGAATACGAAGGATGTATCTTCTGTGACAAATCTAAAGAGAGTGATGATAGGAAGAATCTTATTGTCTACCGTGGTGAATTAGGTTTTGTCATGATGAATCGGTACCCTTACAACAACGGTCATCTCATGGTCGTGCCCTACCAGCATACGTCTGAATTTTCTTCTCTTTCATCCGAAGAAAAGCTTGAGCTTTTTAATCTACTTGAAGTTTCTCTTGATGTTCTTCGGAAAGTTATGAAACCTCAGGGTTTTAATATCGGAATGAATCTTGGTCGTTTGGCCGGTGCAGGTATAGCTGATCACCTTCATTTTCATATTGTTCCCCGCTGGGGTGGCGATACAAACTTTATGCCTATACTGGGGCATACAAAGGTTATCTCTGAGGGGCTGGAACAAACATGGGAGAAGTTGAAAAGAGAGTTTGATAAATATAGTTGCTGAAGGCTGGGGATTGGAGACTGGAGACAGGAAACCGAAAGATGGAATTCGGGCTTTAGGCTTTCATGAATGAGTAATTGCCAATTGCCAATTATCAATTGATAATTAAGGAGACACTACCTGGGGATAGATTTTATTATTGCATTTCATTAAGATTCGCGTTATATTAAACACGAGAATAGTGTACAATTAACTTGTGTGATTTTGAGGTGTTCATTATGAAAAATATTACTCTTAGTGCTGATGAAGAACTAATACGTAGAGCTCGCAAAAAAGCACAACGTGAGCATACAACTCTAAATGCAACTTTTCGTCGATGGTTAAAACAATACATTAATAAAAATACCAGAACAATTGATTTTAATTCATTTATGGATAATTTGAGTTACGCTAAACCTGGTTCAAAATTCACACGAGAGGAATTAAATGAAAGATAGATTTTTCATAGATACTAATATTTTCATATATTCTTTTGATAGTAATAATCCAGATAAGCAACAAATTGCATTGGAACTAATTGGAAATGCTCTTCAAAGTTCATCTGGAGTCATAAGTTATCAAGTAATTCAAGAATTTTTGAATGTTGCCTCTCGTAAATTTGTTAAACCTCTGTCTATCTCGGATTGTCAGAAATATTTAAATATTGTTTTGGAGCCTTTATGTGAAGTTTTTACTAGTTTTGAACTTTATCATCAAGCTTTAGAAATAATGGATAGATGGCGCTTATCATTTTATGATTCCTTAATAATTTCTGCAGCATTTAAGGCCAATTGTAATTTAATATATACTGAAGATTTACAACATGGTCAAAAAGTTGGTGATCTTGAAATCGTTAATCCTTTTTCTGTTGTGTTTTAACTTAACTATTAGGAGGAGAAAAATGAAAGTCAAACATTTAAATCGCGTTGTATTGGTTTCTCTTATGACCGTCCTTTTTGGTTTTTTTATTTCTCAAGTAGAAGCCAATATTCCTCAGGGAATCGAAACTCCTGAACAACACTTCGGTTTTAAGCCTGGTACTGATAGAATGCTTTTTAACTACGAATCCCTGATCAGCTATCTAAAAAAGCTCGATGCCTCATCTCCCAGACTAAAACTCGTGGAGATTGGAGAATCTCCTATGGGAAGAAAGATGTACATTGCTTTTATCTCTTCGGAGGAGAATATTGCAAATCTTGACAATCTCAAAGAAATCAACCGAAGGCTTGCCCTTGATCCCAACATACCGGATAGTGAAAGAGAATCCATGTTAAAAAATGGGAGAGTTTTTTTCCTGGCAACACTTACTATGCATTCAACAGAAGTTGGGCCTTCTCAGGCAGCGCCTCTCATTGCATATAAGCTGGTAACAACTGAAGATCCCCAGATATTGGAATGGCTTAGCAATGTGGTGTACATGATGATGCCGTGCCACAATCCTGATGGAATGGATATGGTGGTTGCTCATTACAACAAGTATAAGGGAACAAAATATGAAGGGTGTTCCATGCCGGGTGTGTACCACAAATATGTGGGTCATGACAATAATCGGGATTTTGTTAATCTTACTCAGAAGGATACAAAAGCCATTGCGAGGGTTTACAGCAAAGAATGGTTTCCACAGGTGATGGTTGAAAAACACCAGATGGGTTCAACTGGAACAAGATATTTTGTCCCTCCCTTTCATGATCCCATATCAGAAAATGTAGATGCAGGTATATGGAACTGGATTGGAATATTCGGATCAAATCTGCTAAAAGATATGACTGAAAAAGGACTTGCCGGTGTTTCACAGCACTATCTCTTTGATGATTATTGGCCTGGGTCAACAGAGACATGTATCTGGAACGGTGTGATCGGATTTTTAACTGAATGTGCCAGTGCAAAGTTGGCAACGCCGCTTTTTGTTGAACCTAACGAACTTAGAGTTTCCGGGAAGGGTCTTTCAGAATACAAGAAGAGTGTTAATATGCCTTTCCCATGGTCTGGCGGCTGGTGGAGGCTCAGTGATATTATGAAGTACGAGCTGACATCCACAATGTCGATAATCAAAACTGCATCGCTTCACCGCAGAGAGATACTCGAGTTTCGCAATGAAATGTGCCGAAAAGAAATTTTGAAAGGGAAAACAAAGTCCCCGTATTATTACGTTATGCCTCTAAAACAGCACGACGAAAGCGAACTCGTAGATATCGTCAATCTTCTCAAGGAGCATGGTATAACTGTTTACCGACTTTCTGCACCAGGCACTATTGGTGATATGAGTTTTAAATCTGGTGATATTGTGGTCCCACTTGCACAACCTTTCCGTTCTCTTATCAAAGAAATTATAGAAAGGCAAGAATTCCCCGTACGTCACTATACACCTGAAGGTAAAGTAATGAGGCCGTATGACATCACCACCTGGTCTCTTCCTCTCAACAGGGGTGTGAAAGTTATTGAGGTAGATAAACGTTCGGACGAATTTGAATCTTTATTAGAGGAAATTAAGGGTGATTTTTCTCTCAAGAAAGGGATTTCTAACAATTACTGGGCAGCATTATTTACAGTAGACAATAATGAAAGTTTTAAGGCTGCTTTCCTGGCACTGAAGTTAGGTCTCAAGGTTGATCGATTGGCAAAGAGTGTACAGATTGGAGATGTGAATATTCCCGGGGGAAGTTTTATTATTTATAATAGTCCGGATAATGAAGCCGGGGTAAAACAGGTAGTTGCGGAGTTGGAAGTTTCTCCACTATTTGTTAAACAAAAGATTAAATTAGAAGTGACACCAGTAACGATGCCGAAAATAGCACTCGTGGAAACCTATTTTCACGATATGGATGCAGGTTTGACTCGTTTTATTTTTGATAGTTATTACATACCGTATAAGGTTGTTCACCCCGGGGATTTTGAGGAGACCGATTTTACAAAAGATTTCGATCTCGTTCTTTTCCCTGATGATAACGAATCGATATTGATGAAGGGTGAATATAAATCTGATGGAGAGTACTACATTAGCAGTTATCCACCTGAATATACTAAAGGAATAGGTAAAAAAGGAATGGAACGATTAATGACGTTTCTTGACAAGGGTGGAATGATCGTTTCCTGGGGAAGATCTACAGGACTTTTTCTCAAGACACTGGAAATTAAGCACGGGAAAAACAAAAAGGAAAAATTCCAGCTTCCTGTCAGCGATATTTCCCAGCAGCTCAGAAAATCTGGTCTATACTGTCCTGGTTCAATCATGAAAGTTGATTTCCTTAAGGATCATCCATTAACTCTCGGCATGCAGGAGGAAATAGGTGTATTTTTCAGGGGAGGTCCTGTTTTCAGAACATCCATCCCCAATTTCGATATGGATCGCCGAGTTGTTGCCATTTTTCCTGAAAAGAACATTTTACTCAGTGGCTATTGTGAACACGAGGAAAAACTTGGTAATCAGACCGCTCTGGTCTGGATCAAAAAGGGGAAAGGTCAGTTTGTTTTGTTCGGTTTTAGCCCACAGTTCAGAGGTTCGCCCCGAATAACTTTCAAACTTCTTTTTAACGCAATCCTTTTGCCAAAAATAGATTAGGAGGTGTAAGATGACTAAATTGTTGTTTCGTGTGGTTCTGGTAACCAGTGTTGGTTTGCTTTTAACTTTACCGCTTGCGGCGCAAAATAAGAAAAACAATCCAAGAGTTATTTTGAGTACTAACATGGGGGAAATTGAACTTGAACTTTACCCGGCTAGGGCTCCAGTTTCAGTAAAGAACTTTTTCTCGTACGTGAGAAGTGGATTCTACGATGGTACTATTTTCCATCGTGTAATTTCTGGATTTATGATTCAAGGTGGTGGATACGATATTAATCTCAATAAGAAAACCACTATGTCTCCTATTGTCAATGAGGCTGGTAATGGGTTGAAAAATTATAGACGCAAGGACTAACGTGGTCAATAGTGCTACTTCACAATTTTTTATTAATCTTGTTGACAACCATTTCTTAGACCACAAGAATAATACTCCCTCAGGATTTGGGTATGCGGTTTTTGGGAAAGTCATAAGAGGTATGAAAGCGGTTGATAAAATAGGAACTGTAAAAACCGGAATCAAGAAAGGAATGAGAGACGTTCCGCTGAAACCAGTAGTTATTTTATCAGCTAAGATTGTTGGAGAGAAGAAAAAGTAATTTGTGAAAAAATATGGATTTAAATATTTGGGCTGAAGCCCACTTGTTGTGGAAGATTTTCCCCACGCGCTGAAGCGCATGGCTAAGAATTGGAATGAATATTTTCCATGGCTACGATCTCTCCCGCAAGGCTGTCTTTGACGTAGATTATGGATTCGATTGGTGTTATCGTGGCAGAAGAGAAAAACAGCGGATAAAAAGGGTTTCAGCTATTTTCCCATAATTTTAAGGGAGAAAGCTTATTGGACGTTTTTTTCTACGAAGCTTTTAAAGAGGAAGATAAAGCTTTAAAATCTTATTTAAAGCCTCCTCTTTCAGCCGGATTTACATGGAAAACTGTTCAGGAATATGGTGCTCCAGATCCCCCGGCACCTGTCATAAGTGTACGAACACAGTCTGTAATCCCGGTTTCCTGGGCAGGGAAGTTATCTGGTATCCTTTCGCGCAGCACAGGTTATGATCATATAGAGAAATTCCTGAAGCAATGCAAAAAAGACATCCCTTGTGGGTATCTTCCACTTTACTGCAATAGGGCAGTTGCTGAACAGGCATTTTTACTTATTTTATCGCTTCTACGTAAGCTTCCCCAGCAGATAGATCATTTTGCCAATTTCAATAGAGACGGCTTGACAGGCCAGGAGTGCGAGAATAAGACATTGCTCGTAGTAGGGGTGGGTCACATTGGCTCTAAAATTGTGAAGATAGGTCAGGGCATGGGAATGAAAGTTCTTGGGGTGGATATCGTTGAGAAGTATCCTTCGGTCTCTTATACAACAATTGAAAAGGGTGTCTCTGCAGCGGATGTTATTATTTGTGCTATGAATTTAACATCTGATAATGTGGGTTATTTTGATTATAAGCTGCTCAGGGAAGCTAAAAAAGGAGTGGTTTTTGTAAATGTTGCAAGAGGTGAACTTTCTCCTTCTGTTGATCTTTTAAAACTTTTAGATGAAGACCACATTGGCGGTCTGGCTCTGGATGTGTACAACAGAGAAAGTGAGCTTGCTGTTTCTCTTCGTTCAAATCGTCCAGCCGAGAATGAAGAAGTGCGGGCTATTCTGGAACTGGCTAAAAGGGGAAATGTAATATTGACACCCCATAATAGTTTTAATACAAAAGAAGCTGTGGATAGAAAGGCCAGCCATTCTTTCCAACAATTGTTTCATTTTTTTAAACACGGTAGCTTTTTATGGCCAGTGCCTTTGTCTTTTTGAAGATCGTTCCAGAGATAAACGAAGTAGTTTCTAGAACGATCACTCTGGGATGCCATCTCTTAAAAAGATGGTATCCCTACTTTAAAGATAAGAATTTAAGGCGTAAGCCTTTTATCCTTTTTTTGAGTTTTTACCATACCCCAGATTCTTCGCCGAGCCTGTGCTGAACGACAGTGAAGTGCTCAGAAAGACAGACTTAAGAGAAAAGCAGGGGCTCTCATCTACCTAGTTACCGACGAAATTTCCTTACATTGATCATTAAAAATCAATCGCTGCTGCTAAGTTGAATCATCAATGAATTCTTGCCACTTTCTTTAGACTGATCTTTAACAGTTGCCAAAAGACAGTTATTTAAAAACAGACACTTAT
>CAZPNF010000065.1:0-8283 GCA_964587715.1 uncultured bacterium
GTCCTTTTAGATCGGCAAGACAGAAAATTTTTGGGCTCGGCTATAATTTACTTCTTTTTGTATATGAGAACATTTTGAGGACAATAATGTCTCAAAATTTTTCAGGGATTCGTCTCTTTAAGAAATTGATTTTTGCTTTTTTGGGCGGGCTTTTTTTATTAGTAATCGCCATTTTCTTTATCCACCATTCTGCGCATGAACGGCTTCGTGTAGCCTGTTTTCCTATATTTTCTTCTGATCGTTGGTTGGATGTAACTATCACCGATGGAATAAACGGTCTTTTCCAGAAGGCTAACCCTGCGGTTTGTTTGAACTATCCCTTAGACTGGAGTTACGACGCTGTTGATAGTGATTCTGTCTCGAATTTGACGTATCTCAAATCCTACGGAAAACGCATTGGACTGAATCTTCTTGTTACAGAACAGATTCGTTCAAAGTCTGATAAAGACTGTGAAGTTGTTTTTAAATTGTACAATTTGCGAAAAGGAAAGCTTCTTCCCGTTCAACTCTCTGATACTCTCGATTTTGCTCATCCCGATTCATTTTTTAGACGTACAGTCCAGCGGGTATTAAATTTTTTTTCCATTCAGTACGATTCGCTTCCTTCTACGCCATTGCCTTCTCCTCAAGTGTGGAAGGACTACGGTAATGGAAGATATTATCAGCTTGTTAACGACTTTACTTTAGCAGAAAAAGCATATCGTTCTGGCCTTGCTGTTGATTCAACAGAGTTCTTTTTGCTCAGAGGACTGGCATCCGTTTTACTAAAGAAAAGTTTTTATCTTCAGAGCAAAGGAAAGTATGCTGATGATATTTATATCGAGACGGCTAAAATAATTAATAAAACTCTTGCAGCGGATAGCACAGATGAGGTGATTTACCGCCTTCTGGGTGAACTCTATATACAGCGTTCGTTGTGGAATAAAGCGGAAAGTGTTCTGAAAAAGGCACTACAATTGGGAAAAGATGATCCGTTTCTCTATTTTTATTTAACACGTCTTCATCCCTCTCGTTACAGAAAAATGGGATTTAGAAATAAAGAAAGCCTGCTCAAACAGACTCTTAAGCTTGATCCAGCTTTTGAACGTGCATGGATTGCTCTTGGAGATTATTTTTTCTTTCGCACCAGAGTTGGTAAAGCAGAAAAAACTTATAAAAAGCTTCTCGAAATTCATCCTGTTTCACTGGACGGTCTTTTAGCTCTTGGTAAACTTTACTTTTCCCGGAATGATATTCTGAGTGTGATCAATGTGTATAAAAAAGTCTTGACAATTAAACCCGATTATGCAGAAGCATACTACAACCTCGGTATAGCTTATTATAATAGTGGTAAGGAAGACGATGCTATCCGTTTTTTTAAAAAAGCTATAGAACTAAATAACTATGTTGACAGTTATTTTTATCTTGGTGTTATTTATGCAAAGAGAGGAGAGAAGGATAAAGCAATTGAATTCTTACGCAAACGGATACATTTTCGTAAGAAACTGAATGACCCTTTTGCTGAAGAAGCAAGGAGACTTCTCTTTAAGCTGCTCCATGATACGGGAAAGTAACCATGAATCAAAATAATTTGGGAAACGAATCGCTTGAGCCTGTTTCTTTTGTGTTGGACTGTGGATCTAAGAAACTTTACCTTTCTGAGAGAACTCACGTAATGGGAGTACTCAACGTTACTCCAGACTCTTTTTTTGACGGGGGAAGATATTTTGATCCAGATCGTGCCTTTGAGAGAGCCTTGGAGATCGAAGAAGAAGGAGCAGATTTGATTGATATTGGCGGCGAATCTACACGGCCCGGATCAGATCCCGTAGAAATCTCAGAAGAAATGAGGCGTGTTATCCCGCTCATCGAGAAACTTAATGGGAAGATTTCCATCCCCATATCCATTGATACAAAAAAATCGGAAGTTGCTGAAGCTGCTCTTCAGGCTGGCGCCAGTATAGTAAATGATGTGAGCGGTCTTCGATCTGATCCTGAAATGATTTCTGTTGTAGCAAAGCATAAAGTGCCTGTGGTTATAATGCACATGAAGGGTACGCCAAAAAATATGCAGAATAATCCCAGCTACGAAGATCTCATCGGTGAGATATACGATTATTTAACCGGGACCATACAGATGGCAGTTAAAGGGGGAATTCCAAAGGAAAAAATTATTGTGGATCCTGGCATGGGTTTTGGAAAGAAGTGGGAAGACAATTTTGTCATTCTCGGACGCTTAAAAACATTTCAGAGTCTTATGTGTCCTATCCTGGTGGGGGTATCAAGGAAATCATTTATTGGATGGGCGTTGGGTCTCCCTGAGGAAAAACGACTCATGGGAACGGCTGGAGCAGTAGCAGCTAGTGTGATGAATGGAGCTCATATCGTACGAGTTCATGATGTAAAAGAGATGGTACAAGTGGTTCGCATTGTTGATCGCATAAAAGAGAATCGGGAGCGTCATGAATATTAATGTTACACTTTTCCACATTGGTTTTCTGCCTGTCGGTATTATAGATGTGCTTGATATTCTGTTAGTTACTTATATTCTTTATAAGCTTTATATTATAATGCACCGTACCAGAGCTGTCCAGATGTTCATAGGTTTGCTTCTTATTTTCCTTGTTTCTTTTCTTGCCCAGGCTCTTAACATGCAGGAAATGACCTGGATATTCCGGAATTTGAGTACTATCTGGCTTGTTGCATTTGTTATTATTTTTCAACCTGAGTTGCGAAGATTGTTGACATTAATGGGACAGAGTCGTTTAATACGATTCTTTACAAAAGAACAAACCAGTGTGGTGATAGACGAGATTACTAAAGGAGCAGTGGAGCTCTCTCGAAGAGGGTACGGCGGACTTATTGTCCTGGTTCGAGATACTGGTTTAAAAACTATTATCGAGACAGGTGTTAAAATCCAGTCTTTGGTTAGTTCTTCTCTCATTGTCTCCATTTTTAACCCGAGATCTCCCCTTCACGATGGGGCAATTGTTATACAGAATGATATTATTGAAGCAGCCAGATGTATTTTACCACTCAGTCAGGATCCCATGCTGGAACATAGATGGGGTACACGACATCGAGCAGCCATTGGAATGTCCGAAGAATCCGATGCCCTTGTAATTGTTGTTTCTGAAGAAACAGGAACTATTTCTCTCGTAGAGGACGGTGAGATGACAAGAGGTATGGATTACAATACGCTTCAGGATACCCTGACTAAAGCGCTTCGGTACGGTGTTAGAAAAACACATCCTAAGTAACTGAACTTTTGTAAAAATGGAAATAATTCAAATAAAGTACAAATGACAAATGTTAAAGTTACCTCGTTACGATAAATTCGAAATCCTAATATCGAAATTCTAAACAAATTCAAATATCAAATAACAGAAACTCAAAAATAGGCTTGTGGACATTTGAATTTAGAATTTTGAACTTGTTTAGGATTTAGGATTTCATGCTTAGAATTTACAGCGTCTTTTGCCTATTTCATATGTGATTTAACTCATAGGCGGTCGTTTATAACGGTATTAATTTGGGGTTTGGATTGATTTTAAGGGATGTACATTCCAATTGGTTAGTTAGGCTGACAATTATTTTGTGTCTCACAATTTTAGTCCCGACTGTTTTATTCTCAGCGAGTGTTGTCTCTCTTCTTCATGCTTCTTCAGATACTCTCTTGCTCTCTTTACAATTTGAAGAACCTTCTTTTGTTAAACCTTCTTCTCAAGCCCCCAAGAATCAAGGTAAAATTTTTTTGTCTGATGTCTTTAAAAGTCTTTTAATCACTTCACAGAGTGTTTCAATAGATGTGGAGGTGGTTGCAAAGAAGGTCATAACGGAAAAAACAGACAACCCGGTTTTTTTAGTCGATGATGTTCCCATAGGTATAAAGAATGAATATGAAGCATTATCCCGGGATAATAGTGAGAGTATTATTGAAAAGCGTTTTTTAGGTCAGGTAGATGGAAAACAAATATTTCAGCTCAAAATTCATCCCTATAATAATTTCCAGTGGATTGGAGAGTTAAAACTGAAAGTGATGGGAAAGGGTATAAAGATAGTTTCGGATGTTAAAAAGCGTTTTCGTATCTTAAGCTCTATTTCTCAGAATAAGAAAACTTTTCCGCAGGTTCCCTCCTCGATTTCATATAGAAAAATTTCTCCTGATAATTCTTTCCCAGGACTGAAAATTTTGGTGGATCATGAAGGGATTTTTCTACTGCCCCAGCAGGTTGGAACGTTTCTTCACTGGATCCTCGATTTCTTAGAATTGTCGGAACTTCTGGAGAGATTCCCATCAGAGTTATCGGAGAGGAAGACGGTTCGTTTGACCTTAATGATGCTGTTGAATTCTGGGGTGAACCTCTCTGGGATAGGAGCAGCTCTGACGGAATCCGTCTCAATATCTTTGCCACAAAAAATGTATACTGGCTTGAGCTGGGAGAGAAACCAGGTTTGAGATTGGGACAGGAGGAAGGCTCTCTATCAGGCACAGAACCTCAGTCTGTAGTCTCTTCAAGATCGTATCCTTTTACTCAACATGTAGAAAAAGATGCTTATTTTAGTCGTCTCCCTTATGCTGCAGATGTTGACCAAGCAGACCACTGGTTTTTTTCTGGTCCAATTGTTGGCGGTGAAAAGAAAGAATTTTTCTTCAAACTCCTCTCTCCCGATTTATATGCAACGCAGCTTGCAGCAATCCGGCTAAAGATGCGAGGACAATCTCAGGTGCTTCAAGTCCACCCTGTAGAAATTTATCTCAATGACAGACGTGTTGCTTCTGGTGAGTGGCAGGGGAATCGATCAATTGTATTAGAGAGTGATGGTTTTAGTCCGACATTTTTAAAAGAAGGAGAAAATCGCCTTACCATTGTCAATCGTTCAGAAGCAGGAGAGTTCGCTCAGCTTTACTTAGACTGGTTTGAGATTACTTATCCAAAGCTCTATCAGGCGGGCGATGATTATATAAAATTTTGTGCTCCGAAATACAGTACTGGTAAGGTCTGTCGTTTTGAAATTAATGGATTTTCCCGTTCCAGTATTGAAGTGTATAAAAAAGGGGTGAGTAAAATTTTCGGAAGCAAAGTTGAAATAGTAACAGACTCACTCGGTCAAACAGCGTACAGAGTTACTTTCCAGGACAGAATAGTTAATGAAAAAACAGAGTACATTGCATTTGTTCCTGACAAAAAATCTATTCCCGATAGTGTAACTTTAGTGGAAGACGCAGGTCTTCTCTCAGATAATATGGGAGCAGATTATATAATCATTGTGCCCTCAGATTCTCTGGGAGAGGAGAGTTTAAAAGATATCATCGAACTGCGAGAGAGCCAGGGGCTTGTTATAAAAGTAGTAAAACTGGACGATATTTACAATACGTTTTCTAACGGAATACCAGGACCAGAAGGTATCAGAAAATTCTTGAGATATGCTCTGCTCCACTGGTCTCCTGCTCCAAAATATGTGCTTCTTATGGGAGATGGTACCATTAATAACAGGGCTTCTGCTGAACAGGGGAACCTAATTCCTGTTCCTATTTACCAGACTGTGAAGTACGGTGCTGCAGCTTCTGATCACTGGTACACTTTACTGAAAGGAAACGATGCTTTGCCAGATATAGCCATTGGACGACTTCCAGTCCGAAACAGACAGGAGTTAGAAGATATCGTTGCAAAGATCGTTAATTACCAGACAAGTCCGCCAGCACCGTGGAAGAATCGGTATCTTTTAATTGGTACGGATCCTGTTTTCCGAACGCAATCCGAGACTCTGATTCACGATGTTGTTCTGCCGAGTTTTGAACCGGAGCGTCTCTATCTCTGCGGGGATCCGTCTGATCCGTATGTTGGGGGTACAGAAGACCTCCTAGGCTACCTAAAACATGGGGCTCTGCTTGTGAATTTTAGAGGGCATGGTGGGGGTGCAGTCTGGGGTAATCTTTTAAACCTGAATGATGCAGAATTGATAGATAATAAGGGGAAGCTTCCCGTTGTTACCAGTATGACCTGTTTCACCGCAGATTTTGCAAGCGGCAGGAAATCGCTCGGAGAAGTACTGGTTTCCCAGAAAGAAACAGGTGCCGTTGCCTTCTGGGGAGCAACAGGGCTCGGCTGGGTGTTGAACGATTACTATCTTCTCACTGAGTTCTGTAATATCCTGAATGCTCAACCTGATTTGACTCTCGGAGAGATGATAATGGAAGCAAAAACTTCCTACCTTCTGACTCATGGAGGCAGTCTTCCTCTATCAGAAGTGTATCAGTTTACACTTCTGGGTGATCCGGCTTTAAGGATTTCCATCCCAGAAGATAAACCATTGACATTGGCCAATCAGGGTTTTTCGTCTGCTGATTCCATCCATGTATCGGGAAACAGTGATGTAGAAAACTTTAATGCTCTGATCCAAATCGTGGGAGAGGATGGATCTCCGAAAACATCGGATACATTAAGTTTTCATAATAATCAATGGCAGGCAGCTATTCCTTTTCCACCGGATTTTAGCGATACCAAAGGAGGTGTAAGAACTTACCTCTGGGATTCTCAGACAGGATACCAGAACCACGGATTTGTCCCATTTACCGTGGGCAAAACTTTCTTCGATTCATTAAAGACTGTTCCTCAAAAGCCTTCTTTCCGCGACACCATTCGTTTTTCTGCTGTAGTTCAGGATATTAATGGTCTGGAGGAAGTCTGGTGTAGAATCATCTCACCTCATCAGGACAGTCTGGCAATGGTTTCCACTGGTGATTCCGGGAGGTATTTAACAATACAGGCGATAGGGCCATTTTCTCCGGGTACCGGGCTCGCTTTTTCTTTTTCAGCGGAGAATAAGAAAGGTTTTATTTCCCGGAGTGATACTGTCACGTTTTCCATCCCAATTCTTCCCGATCTTGCGGTACGGTTGCTTTCTCTAAGTGGAACAGATCAGGTTGTTCTTGAAGCCTGCATCAGGAATTTTGGAGAGGAAGAGGCATCTGGTGTGCCAGTACTTTTTCAGTCTCCCGGGATAGGTTTTTCAGCAAAAGACACAGTTTCCGTCAGCGGATACGGAGAAGCAGTTGCCACTGTTCCTTTTTCTCCTCTGATGGGAGAAATGGATTTTACAGTAACAGTTGATCCAGATAGTACTTTGCCTGAGAAAAACAGAGCAAATAATGTTTTTCGCGGAAAGATTAAGGCTGACCGTTTCAATGTGACTCCTGAGGGAGGAACCCGTCTTGGTTCGACTACGTCTGATACAGTAGGGCTGCCCGGGCAAATCTTGGCCTTTGTCCCTCCTGGAGCTGTTAATAAAAAAGCGGTTCTCTCTTTTAATGCCGTTACAAATCAGGATACAACTTACACTGAAAATGGAGCGGATAAAATGTATCGCCTTACATTACACGGTTTGCAGGACCAGCCATCCCTTTCCAGACCAGCACTTATTGAATTCTTCGCTCCGCAGGAAGATTCTACAAAGAAACTGAAACCTTACAGATGGGAAGAATCGATTCAAAGATGGGTAGTTTGCCCATTTAGTTATTCTGATTCTTTAATAAGTGTAAAGAGTAAAAATCTTGGTCTTTTCAGCCTGTTAAATTCTGAGGATAAAGAGCCGCCTCTGGTTGAACTTCAGGTGGAAAATCAGCCGTTTTCAGAAGGAAGTTACGTGCCGAGAAAACCTACCATAACAGTTGTCATTCAGGATAAATCCGGGGTGGATATAAGGCCGGAAAAAATTGAGATCTTTCTTGACAGTGAGCTTCAGGACTCTTATTCTTTTGTGCTGCCCGATTCTACGGATGACCCTACCAACGTTACTGTTTTATTCAGACCGGATTTGAAACCTGGCGAGCATACAATTTATGTCAGAGCCTGCGATGTTAACGGAAACATTGGTCAAACTGATAAAGTTGATTTCAGGGTAGGCTCTCGTTTAGAGATTCAGTTTCTTGGCAACCATCCAAATCCGTTCCGACGGGAAACTATTTTTGCTTACATCCTTACTGATGCGTCTGAGGAGGTTTCTCTAAAAATCTATACTGTTTCAGGAAAACTAATTCGCTCTTTCGATGATTTTGATATGGCATCTCCAGATTACCACGAAGTTGTCTGGGACGGTCGGGATCAGTGGGGAGAAGAAGTGGCAAACGGTGTCTATTTCTTTCGTATAGTTGCCCATGGATACCAGGCAGATAGAGAAGTATCAGGTAAAATTGCAAAGGTCAAGTGGTGAAAGTATGGATCACGCCAAGACGCAAAGAACGCAAAGAAAAATATACATCACCGCGGAGACGCAAAGGACGCAAAGAAAAAATAAAAATGG
>CAZPNF010000066.1:0-8259 GCA_964587715.1 uncultured bacterium
ATCGGTCTCGGTGGGATCTGATAAAAAAGGAGGTGGTCAGCCAGGATTTTGTTTTTTACAGGGATCTTCACTGCTGGGAAGCAAGCATAGTGTGGACACCTACTGGCAGTTACAAACGTTTTTATTTCAGGATTAATGTAAAATCGCCAATGCTTAAGCAACTCAAGTTTGAAAAAGGTATGGGTGGAAGGGGGCTTTACGGGTATTAGACCCCAACCGCAGAAAGCGCAGAGATTTGTAATTATATCTCATTATTTAATCTCAGCGCCCTCTGCGGTAAATTGTCTATATAAAATAAATAAAGGAGACTCTTTTGCCGCGAATCATTGCTGATTTGCACATTCATTCCAGGTACAGTCGGGCAACAAGCCGGGACATGGATGTAAAAACTCTTAATCACTGGGGCAGGATAAAAGGTATTAATCTTCTGGGAACAGGAGACTTTACTCATCCCTCCTATCTTGCAGAGCTCAAAGAAAAGCTGGAGTCGAATGGACGAGGACTTTTTCATCTGAAGAACGATCCAGACTCTGTTCACTTCATGTTAACAGTCGAGGTAAGCAATATTTATTCTGATAGAGGCAAAGTACGCCGGATCCACACGCTTATCTTTGCACCAGGTTTTGAAGTAGTGGAAAAGATCAACAGTACACTATCGGGTTGGGGAAAACTTGCTTCGGATGGTCGTCCCATATTCGGTTTCCCTGTAAAACAGCTCGCCAAAATGGTTCTGGACATCTCTGAAGAGTGTATGATTGTCCCGGCACATATATGGACACCGTGGTTTTCCATCTTCGGAGACAGAAGTGGATACGATTCCTTAGAAGAAGCTTTTGGAGAATTGACACCCCACATCAGGGCTGTTGAGACCGGCCTTTCCTCTGATCCGGCCATGAACTGGAGGCTTTCCGCTCTGGACGACATCACCCTGATTTCAAACTCTGATGCCCACTCTCCTTCAAAATTAGGCCGTGAAGTAAATATTTTTGACTGTGAAATGGACTACAGAACCATCACTGATATTATTAGGACAAAAGACAGAACTAAATTTCTTAAAACTGTGGAATTTTACCCGGAGGAAGGTAAGTATCACTACGACGGCCACAGAGTCTGCAAAGTTCTTTTCTCCCCAGAAGAGACGAGGGAGCATAATGAAATCTGTCCCAAATGCGGGAAGCCTGTAACAGTTGGAGTAATGCACAGGGTGGAGGATTTAGCTGATCGGCCAGAAGGTTACAAACCTGAGAATGCCATCCCCTTTGTTCGACTAATACCTTTACAGGAAATCATAGCTGCGGTAATGGGAATCGGAACGGGTAGCGCCGGCGTTAAGCGCGAATACGAACGACTGATTGAAAAAGGAGGGAGCGAGTTCAGAATCCTTCTTGATCTATCTAAAGAAGAGCTGGCTTCCTTTACACCTGAACGGATATTGGAAGGTATAATAAGAGTGCGAGAGGGAAATCTTACCATTCGTCCCGGGTATGATGGAGTCTTCGGTGAAATAAAAATTTTTGGTGGAGAAGAGGAAGCAGAAAAACAGCTGGGGTTGTTTTAAAGGATCCAGCCGTTATTTTATTATTACAATGGTTCTTTTTGAAGATGACGAAGAAGCTTTGGACACAAAGATTATCGCAGGATTATCTCTCATCGTGAAGTATACATTCAGTTCTGGCCAAAAAACAAATCTGGCATAGGATAGCTTATGAAAAACAAAAAGAAACTCCGCGTTGCTCTACTCTTTGGCGGCAGATCAACCGAGCATGAGGTTTCTCTCACTTCAGCAGTGGGGATATTAAAAGTCATTGACAAAAATAAATACGATATCCTTCCCATTAAAATTTCAAAAAATAGGCAGTGGCTATTGCTGGATAATCTTCAGTCTCTTGATTCTGTTGAAAAACTTAAAAATTGTGACGGATCTCTTGTAATAGTTGGAGACCCTGAAACAAAAGGATTTCTAAAGATAGAAAAGGATGGGGCAAAAGCTTTAAGATTGTTTCACGAACCAGTGGATGTAGTTTTCCCTATCCTGCACGGTACGTTTGGAGAAGACGGAACTGTGCAGGGGCTTCTAAGCCTGAGTGACATTCCCTTTGTTGGAGCAGGTGTTCTGGCTTCTGCAATTGGCATGGATAAGATAATGATGAAACAGATATTTTTTCAGAACGAACTGGCCAGTATAGATTTCATCTGGTTTTTGAGAAAGGATTGGGAAAAATCACCAGAAGTTATCCAGAAGGGTGTTCGGGATCACATAGATTTCCCCTGCTTTGTTAAACCTGCCAACACAGGATCAAGTGTAGGCATTTCCAAAGCCCACAACGAAGAAGAACTCCCTGACTGTGTGAACCGAGCAGCAGAGTACGACCGAAAAATTCTCATCGAAAAAGCCGTAGATGCACGTGAACTGGAATGCAGTGTTCTAGGAAACGATAACCCCGAAGCCTCGGTAGTGGGAGAAATCATTCCCTGCAACGAATTCTATGATTACGAGGCAAAATATATTCTGAGTGAAAGCCGTACTGTGATCCCTGCTGATATCCCTGAGAAAATAGCTGAGCAGGTAAGAAGCATGGCCGTGGCTGCGTTTAAAGCTGTTGACTGTGCTGGGATGGGGCGTGTGGATTTTTTGTTGGAACGAGAAACAAATCGAATTTTTGTAAACGAAATCAATACAATCCCCGGATTCACACCGATCAGCATGTACCCCAAACTCTGGGAAGCAAGTGGACTCTCCTACTCAGAACTCATTGATAGATTGATAGAGCTGGCTATTGAGCGCCACAAGGATATTCATCAGTCAAGATTCTGGAAGGAATGATGAGGAGTTGTGAAAAAAATATCGGTCAATTTTATTGATTTTGCTATTTGAATTTTGATTTTTAATTTTTTATAGGAGGATGCCATGAAACGTTTAACCATCTTGTTACTCGCAGTCTTGTTGATACCTGTCCTGCTCTTCTCTCAGCAATCCCCTACATTCAATGATTATTTCATTGATAAAACAATGCGCATCGATTATTTCCATATTGGGGATGCAAAGGAAGAAATTGTAACCATAGATAAAATTTACCAGTATGGTATCTGGGCAGGCAATCCCGAAAAGTTAATCGACCGATTTAACAACGGAGCTTACTACATTAAGATCTACAATATTGCTTCGAACGATCTGATTTTCTCCAGAGGCTTCAACTGCATGTTTGGTGAATACGCAACCACTGATCCAGGCATTAACGGTGTAAGAAGAACTTTTGAAGAATCAGCGTTGATTCCATATCCAAAGAAACCCATTCTATTTATTTTGGAAAAAAGAGACAGAAAGAATATTCTTTATCCGCTGTTCATCCAGAGAATTAACCCGGAGGCAGTAGAAATTATAAGAGAGGAACCGAGAAAAAGCGATCAAGTATACGTGGCACTTAAGAACGGTGATCCTCACGAGAAAGTTGATCTTGCATGGATCGCTGAGGGCTATACTGGTGAAGAATATGCGACATTCAAAAAAGATGTTGATCGCTACCTCAAAGTATTTTTCAGCATAGAACCATACAAAAGTAATAAAGAAAAATTTAATATCTACGGTGTGTTCAGGCTTTCTCCTGAAAGCGGTATTGATCAACCGAGAAAAGGTGTCTTTAAAAATACTGCCCTCAATGGATCTTTTAACGCATTCAATTTAGAAAGATATCTTTTGCTGGATGACAACAAAACACTGAGAGATGTTGCCGCTCGGGTTCCATACGATGCCATTGAAATTCTGGCCAACAGCAAACGATACGGTGGAGGAGGTATTTACAATGATTATGCCGTTTCCACAACTCATAACCGGCTGAGCGAGAATGTTTTCCTTCACGAATTCGGCCATTCGTTTGCAGGTCTCGCCGATGAGTACTACTCCTCCGAAGTAGCCTATAACGATTTTTACCCAAAAGGCGTAGAGCCCACTGAACCCAATATCACAGCTTTACTCAACCCTGAAAAACTCAAATGGAAAGACTTTGTTTCTCCAGAAATCAGTATACCCACTGAGTGGGGAAAAGAGGAACTTGATAAACTTCAGATGGAAAGGAGAAATAACTTCAAGGAGATGAACAGGGAAATTTCCCGATTAAAGGAAAGAGGTGCTTCAGAAGGAAAAATAAAAAAGACGAGAGAGAAATTTAACAAAAAAACCAGAGAGATCGATCAGAAAATCAAGAAGATTAGAGAGAAATATAGTTTTTTAAAAAACAAAGTAGGTGCTTTTGAAGGAGCGGGTTATTCATCGAAAGGACTTTATCGTCCAATGTTGGAGTGCTTAATGTTTTCCAATCGGGAAAAACGATTTTGCAAGATATGCCAGAGAGCAATTCTTAGGATGATAAACTTTTATGCTGGGAATTAATCCATGGAGTTAATCCGTAAGGATTTTATGGGGTGGGGAGAGGTGAAAGACTGAAAACTCAAAAAAAGAATGAAAGGCTTACGCCTTAAATCCGAAAAAATCGTGGGGAGTTAATCCATAAGGATTATAAGAGGAAAAAAACAATGGGAAAACGGCATCATCCCACTCATTTGTATTTGGACAGCCAGCTTTATTTTCTAACAGCTCATACGTATAATGATGGATACGGGCTGTATGATAAATATCGCAAAGAAAAACTTCTCGGGAAGATAAAAGAATTCTTTCATGAATTTGGTTTTTCACTCTATGCATGGGTAATTTTGAATAATCACTATCATATATTGTTCAAAACATCAGAAGGAAAAGCACTGGCAAAAGCTATCGGCAAAATCCATACGGGCTACTCCTTTGAGATAAATCAATTAGAGAACCAACGGGGAAGGAAAATCTGGCAGAATTATTGGGATTGGTGTATTCGATCTGAAAAGGATTTCTGGGTTCATTTCAATTATATTCATCATAATCCAGTGAAACATGGCTATGTCCAAAAAATGGAAGATTATGAATTTTCAAGTTATTGTCGTTGGATAAAGGAAAAAGGTGAGGATTGGATGATATTCGTTCTGCAGCAATATCCAGTGATTGATTTCACAATTGCGTATGATGGGCGGAGTTAATCCGTAAGGATTTCATGGGGTGGGGAGTGAAAGCTGAAAGCTCAAAAAAAATTTAGTGTGGAAAAATTACTACCTACTAGGGAATTTTTCCCCGGCATGTAATTACCCCCTACTATACTTACCCGAAATAGCAGAACACAGAAGGCCATCTCAGTCGTGCAATACTATTTATCTCTCTCAATTTATCATTTACAATAACCTGGCATATATTTTGCGATTTGTTAACGCGGCATTAAATAAGTAGGAGATAAATTATAATTATGAACTTCCACAGCCCGGGGAAAAGAATTGTTTTTCTATCATTCCTGACAATCTTGGTCCTATCTTTCGCTTTGCATGCCCAGGAACATTATATAAGTTTTGACCACATCTCCCTTGAACATGGACTTTCTCAAAACACAGTATTATGCATTCTACAGGATAGTAAAGGATTTATGTGGTTTGGCACAGAGAATGGGCTGAATAAATATGATGGATACAACTTTACGGTGTATAAGCCCGATCCGGAAAAACCCAATAGTTTGAGTTCCAGTTGGGTCAATTCCATATGTGAAGACCACCTGGGTGTACTCTGGATCGGAACCGATGGCGGAGGACTTAATAAATTTGATCGGGAGAAGGGAAAATTTATCCATTATAAAAACGACCCTAATAATCCCAATAGTTTAAGTAACAATAGGATCTATCGCATATATGAAGATCAATCAGGAGTGCTCTGGATTGGAACCAGGGGCGGAGGACTCAATAAACTTGTCCCGAACTCTTCGGGCAGTGCTAACGAGGGATCTCCTCCGACCTTTATTCATTATAAAGCTGATCCCAATGATTCAAATAGCTTGAGTAGTAATTATGTCAATTCCATATGTGAAGACCAATCTGGTAAGCTGTGGATTGGAACCGCAAATGGCCTCAATAAATTTGATCGTACCTCAAAAAAATTTGAGCGTTGCTACAATAATCCTAAAGACCCTAATAGCTTGATCGACAATAATGTTTTGTCAATCTTTGAAGATCACATGGGAATGCTCTGGATTGGAACGACTAATGGCCTTCATCAATTTGACCCCACCACTGAACAATTTAAGCGTTACCAAAGTGACCCGAAAAACCCCAACAGCTTGATTGGTAATTCTTTATTAGACATCTATGAAGACCATTTGGGTGTAATCTGGATTGGTACTGAAAATGCAGGCCTCTATAAATTTGATCGCGAGAAGGAGAAATTTACTCACTATCAAAACGACCTTAATGATCCCAATAACTTAAGTAACAATAGAGTCTATTCCATATATGAAGATCGATCGGGGGTGCTCTGGATTGGAACCAGGGGTGGAGGCCTCAATAAATTTGATGAGGTAAAAAAGAAATTTACCCACTACCAAGCCAATCCCAATGATCCCAATAGCTTGAGCCACAATGGTGTATTTTCAATTTATGAAGATCAATCAGGTGTTGTCTGGATTGGAACCTTGGGTGGCCTTAATAGATTTGATAACATCACCAAGCAATTTACTCACTACAAACACAACCCGAAAAACCCCAACAGCTTGAGTAATAATAGTGTCTGGGCTATCTATGAAGATCACTCCGGACACATCTGGGTTGGAACAACACTTGGTCTTAATCGACTTGATAGATCTACAAATAAATTTATCTGTTACCGAAACGATCCAGAGAACCCTAACAGTTTAAGTAGTGATGTTATTTTTGCTATTTATGAAGATCATTTAGGTATACTCTGGATCGGAACGATGAACGGCCTCAATAAATTTGATCGTACCTCCAAAAAATTTAAGCATTACTACAATAATCCTGAAGACCCCAATAGCTTGAGTGATAATAATATCTGGTGCATCATTGAGGACTACCTGGGAAGGCTCTGGATTGGAACGAGGGATGGTCTCAATCAATTTGACCGCGCCACAGAACAATTTAAGCGCTACCAAAACGATCCAGATAACCCCAACAGCTTGAGTAACAATAATATCGATGTTATCTATAAGGACCATTCGGAAGTACTCTGGATTGGAACGACGAATGGCCTTAACCGATTTGATCAGGCCACAGAACAATTTACGCGTTTCACAGAGAAAGATGGCTTACCGAATAATATGATATATGGTATTCTTGAAGATGATGATGGAAATCTCTGGCTGAGCACCAATAAAGGATTGTCAAAGTTTACACCCCCCTTAGTCCCCCCTCAAGGGGGGAATGTAAGGGGGGTGTTTAAAAATTATGTTGAGAAAGATGGTTTGCAGAGTAATGAATTTAATTTTGCTCATTATAAAAGTAAAGCTGGTGAGTTGTTTTTCGGCGGCATCAATGGATTTAATGCCTTTTATCCGGACAGCATCCGTGATAATCCGTACATTCCATCGGTGGTTATTACAGATTTTAAAATATTCAATGAATCCGTCCCTGTAGGTGAAATGGCAGACGGGCGCTGCATTCTGAAAAAGTCCATCACTGAAACCGAAGCAATTAAACTTTCTTACAAAGATCGGATCTTTTCTTTTGAGTTTGCGGCCTTGCACTACGCTTCCCCGGATAATAACAAGTATGCTTATATGATGGAAGGAATTGATAAAGACTGGGTTGATTTAGGGACAAGACGTTTTGTCTCATATACTAGATTGCCTCCGGGTGAATACACTTTCAGAGTTAAAGGCTCAAACTGTGACGGAGTATGGAATGAAGAAGGAACATCGATAAAAATACATATAATTCCTCCCTTCTGGCAAACCTGGTGGTTCCGAACGTTAATTATATTAACGGTATTGGGCACAGCTTTTGGCTGGTATAAAATACGGATAAGAAATATAGAGGCTCAGAAGAAAAAACTTGAGATTCAGGTAGCAGAGAGAACGAAAGAAATAAGGGAACAGAAAGAAATTATCGAAGAGAAGAACAAACAGATTACAAGCAGCATTCGTTATGCTGAGAGGATTCAGCAGGCGATCTTGCCTCTCAGTGAAAGAATCAAGAATGTTTTGTCCGAACATTTCATCATTTTCAAACCCAGAGACATTGTTTCAGGAGATTTTTACTGGTTCAACAAAATTGGCAACAAAGTAGTTATTGCTGTAGTTGACTGTACAGGCCACGGAGTTCCAGGGGCTTTCATGTCAATGATAGGAAATACCTTATTAAATGACATTGTTAATGAACAGCGCATTACCGATCCTGCCTTAA
>CAZPNF010000067.1:0-8208 GCA_964587715.1 uncultured bacterium
AATACCAAAAGAAGTATCCAAAACCGTTTGTAACAAAGTAGCAACAGCATCATATTTAATTCTTTGGAAAGCCTGAAAGACAGATTTAAAAAAAAGGTTAAAGGATATAAAAATCTGGTAAACTGCAAAAATGTAGACCGTTGTTACAACATCAGAAGATTTATTTGCTAAATTAATTATTAAAAAAACAGATAACAAATATAAGAGTGAAAGAAATAATTTTATTACTAAAGCATTACCTAAATACTTCTTTACCATCCAAGGTTTTCTGGCCAGTTCCCTTACTAACAACTGGTGAGTTCCCATATCTGTAACAATCAAAAACAGCGTGGTAAAAGCTAAAGCAAATGTGAATTTACCATAATTTGTATCACCTAGTAATCGTGCCGAGAAAACCACAAGAACTATACGAATGAGTTTGTTTAATATCTCTGCACCTATCACTATCGTAGAATTTGAAACAATTGTTTTCCCGCTAGTCCTCATTACTATCCCTATCTTACTTAACGTCTAAAAGTCGTTGGTATTTTTTGTACATTTCTTGATAATGAAATTGAGGGCTAAATTCTTGCTCAGCTTTTTTACGTGCGTTAATACCATACTCTTTAACTAACTTCGGATGACTTAGTAAAAAATTAATTTTCTCTGCAAGCTCTTCACTATCACCGGGTCGAAAGAGTAACCCTGTCTTTTCAGAATCAATTAATTCAGGAATTCCTCCTATAGATGATCCAATAACAGGTTTTCCCAAAGCATAAGATTCGTAAATAACCAAAGGAGAATTATCGTAGCATTCAGATGGAATAATAACAAATTTTGAATTTGAAATTATCCTTTTTAATTCGTCATTCCATTTGGCCCCTAAAAATTCTACATTTTTAATATTTAGTTTTGCAGCAAATTCTCCTAATTCTTTTTTATAATATCCTTGTCCAATAATAAAAAGCCGAGACATTGCTACTTTTTTTACAGCTCTTAGAAGAGTCTCAAGACCTTTTGCTTCTTCTAAACGGCCGAAATAAACAAAATAGTCATCAGACCCGAAATGAGGAAAATATTGATCAATTCTTATAGTATAATATAGTTGTTCAATTTTTTCTCTGTCTATACCTGCCTGGATAAATTTCGCTGCTAGAAATTTACTCGGCACATGAAAAATATCCACGTTATTTTCATAGATCTTCATCATCTTGTGCAAATAAGCCTCCATTCCAATTAAAAGCCCGGCCATTCTGGAATCTTTGTGACATTTTTCAAAGAACGGGTGATAATAATGGCCATCTAAACATTTTTCACATATCTGTTTTGTGTGCCAATTAAACAACCTGTAATTGGGACAGATCAATTTTGCTTGATGCGTCGTCATTATTACAGGTATGTTATATTTCTTTAATGAATGTAAAATCGAGGGAGATAATTGATGCTCAATCATATGAAGATGGGCGATATCTGGTTTTGTTTTTTCAATAAGCTGTTCAATCTTTTTCCTTGCATGGAGGGAATAGATAATTCGACCAGAAATTTTAAGACTTTTTTTTAACTTCTCTAAATTAGAAATCAAATTAAACTCAATATTATCCACAAAATATTTTTCGTACTTGGAAAAATAATTGTTTGGATGTTTCATGGCAAAAGGGATTACTTCATGACCGTGTTTCATAAGTACATTTGACAACTCAAAAAAATAACGTTCCGATCCTCCTTTTATGAAATAAAACTTATTAACCATTAATATCTTCATTACAGTATCCTTACATATTATTCTTAAAGTATGCCCTGGATTTTTGGAAATTAAAAACCTCTCTCTTATAAATTCTCTTAAGAGCTACTGCTAATCCTGCCAATATCCAAAAAATAAACTTTTGGCGATACTGCTGATATTCTGGACCGAACATAACTGCTGTTAAAAATGCTGTATAGCCTCCGAAGATCCCTACAGCAATAGCATTTAAATATTTATCCTTAAATTTTAAGGCTTTATAAGCATCCTTAAGAACCCAAAAAACAAACCATAAGAAAAAGAATAATCCTGGCAACCCGGTCTCTGCTGCCAATCTCAGATATTCATTGTGTACTGGGTGCCAAAACTTAAAGGAAGAAAACGAATAAAACTGATAATTAAAAAGCCCCACCCCCAGAATGGGATGTGACAGAATAATCGGAATGGCTATCCTGATCATTAAAAGCCGGTACTGACCACTGCCGCCTGTCTCAAACCTCAAATTAATTAGTTCCCCGAAAACAGAAATAATCACCATTATCGCACCTATTATAACAATTGAAGTCAAGACTAACCTGGGGCTTAACTTGCGCTTCAGTGTCATAAGCAAAAGCATAACAATAACGCCACCGATTATTCCCAGCCAGGAAGACCTGGATAGAGAAAATAATAATGCAAATAACCCAACAATTGTCACAGAACCATACCATACCTTTTTTAATTTACTTTTAACAAAAATAAACAAACTGATAGATAGTGGCAAAAGCAGAATAAGATAAGCTCCATACATATTGGGAAATCCCAAAGTCCCATAAACTCTAGCAAGTTCCCACCAAAGGTGTCGCTGTGGTTCTCCCAGAAAGCTCAATCCCAGAGAACGACCTAATAATTTCTGAGCCATACCCATGGCTCCTTGAATAAAAAGGCCGATTATTAAGAAGTTTACAATAACTGCGAGTTGCTTTTTGGTTGTTACTCTATTTATAATATAGAAATAAATTAAAAAACTCTTAACTAAGAAAAATATAGCAAAACCACTGCATTTTTGAGATATAGCAATTAAAAAAGAGAGACTACTCCATCCAATCATAAGTAAAGCAGGAAGAGTAGCTTTAGCTATATATGGTTTCCCAAACTGAAACTTGGGTGTCTCAAGAAACCAGTTGAGATACAAAAAAAATAGAATAACATCAAAAACAAATATCAGATCCACAGAAATTACATACGTATAGAGAAATCCTATCTCAAATGGAATTAAGAATACCAATACGCGCAGTAAAAACAATTCCTTATCTTTTACTATCTGGAAAAAACTAAATCCAGCAATCAATACAATAATAGCATTCAACCAGCGTGTATCAAGTCTTAGAGCAAAAAAAGCAAATAAAATCCCACTGCCAAGGAGAGAAGCTAAAATGATTGCTGCAACAGAAAAAATACTACGTCTTGAACTCATATTTCTCAATCCCTTAACAACTAGTGGTCAATCCTGATTTATCTCTATTTTTATAAACCAACTTTAGATCAGGAGGAGTGTTTTCCCCCCCCTTCAAGTAGAAAGGCTATTTCAGGATAACTACTTTTATGCCATTCATTCAAAACAATGTAATCAACATTCCAATATCTATCATATACCAGAACACATTCTAAACTGTTCTGGGGTACTGTTACAGATTCCGATATTGTAGTTCCCAGCATAAAAATCAACAGCATGATTTCTACTCATTAGAATAGGTGTTTTTAAAGAGTGTTCTTTTTAACCCTAAGGATTAATATCACATTAAAATTATTAACATACTTCTTCACCACTATTGCTGTGGCAACCTTAATAACAGGTCTTGCCCTTCGATGTCCAGCCTGCAAAAAGTTTCCTGTATAAAACATTTGATCAATTAATACTTGTTTATTATCCTTCGAGAGAACTCGATAGATTTTACCCTGTTCTTGTTTATTTATCAAAAGAATCGCCTCGCCCTGCTGAAGAGATTTAAACCGGGAGATGATTGTCCATTCCCCAGTAGTAAAGATTAATAAAACTGAAAGCTGCAAACGGAAATCTATCCGGTAAAATCAAGAATTCAAAAAGACGAAGTTTACACTGAGCCGAAGATAGCTCTACTGCCCACTGAGGTGTATGGGAAAAAATATCGAATCATTTCCCGAAGCTTTTGCCAGAAAATCGGCAGCAAAAACTGTGTTGACCTCATCTACCCAGAAGCTCGGCACACCAAGATTCCACAACCTCAAAAAACCACCCACTAACAGGAAAAGGATCAAAATAATAATATATATCCTGTGATTCTGTATTAATTTCACATTCTGATATCTTTCCATGAGTTTTCTTCTAAACCTTAATTGCCTCCTTTTCGTATAAGATAATTATATCCAGAGCATCATCTAAGCACGTTTTCGGCTGAAACCCTATAAGTTTCCAGACCTTTGAAATGTCTGGGATACGTCTCACCATATCCTCAAAACCTTCCTCATAAGCCTGATCATACGGGATAAAAACAATATCAGATTCTGAACCTGTCTTTGCCTTCACCTTTTGTGCCAGTCCTCTGATGGTTATCTCTTCAGTACTCCCAATATTGAATATCTCTCCGACTGCGTCGGGGTGCGAAGAAAGTTTTATAAGTGCATCAACAAGATCTTTAACATAAGTAAAACACCTTGATTGCTCCCCATCTCCATAAACAGTAATGGGCATATTACTAAGTGCCTGTCTCACAAAAGTCGGCACAACCATTCCGTAACGCCCGATCTGTCTCGGTCCAATCATGTTAAATACCCGGATAATAATGATTGGAAGCCCACGCTCCTTGTGGTAGGCCAATCCTAAAAACTCGTCCAGTGCCTTGGTACATCCATAACTCCACCTGCTTTTCGAAGTAGAACCAAAGACAGAATCGTCCGATTCGCGGAAAGGTAACTTTTTATTTTTGCCATAAACTTCCGAAGTAGAGAAAAGAATAACTTTTCTATTATATTTTGCAGCCAGACCGAAAACTGCATGGGAACCTAAGACATTTGTTTCTATTGTATTCACAGGTTTTTCTACAATACGTTTAACTCCCACAGAGGCAGCAAGATGATAAACAAGTTCACATTCCCGTATCAATTTTTCCAGAGTTGACGTATTCAAGATCGTGTCAACAATGAAATGAAAGTTTTCATTTGCAACAAGGTGAGAAATATTCTCATATCTTCCAGTCGAAAGGTCATCTATAACATAGACTTCATCTCCATTCTGTATCAATTTTTCTGATAAATGTGAACCTATAAATCCTGCCCCTCCTGTTATTAAAATTTTCACTTCAAACCTCCTCGTATATTATTATAGTTTTGGTTCTTCTCCCGATGTTGGCCAAAGACACTATATGTAGTACTCTTTAGAAAACTGGTTTAACAAGTTGAAAATTCGGCCTGTCTGACAAGACTCCGTCTCAACTCATCAATGCAATCATTGAGATATTTCTTCAAATGATAACAGTCGAATACAATGGCCGCATGCGGAATGTTTTGCTTCACACTTTTATGGATTGTCTCTGTTCTTCTGTAAGTTCTTTGAAAAATGAGATTTCATCAACACCAATAACTGACATCTTGGGAAGTACCTGATGTTGATATTGATCCACGAAATAGATTTCTTCATAGCCCCGTAATGAACATGGACAATGCAGTCTAAATTTTTGAATGATAAAATAAACTGAAATATAACATTTTAGTAGAGAAATGCAATACTATATGTTGTAGTAACCGCCAACATCGGGAGAAGAACCAGAAAAAAATTCAGCCTTCTCGATCCTAAAAAACATCAATCAATCTATAAAAATGCCGCGTGAAATCATAAACGTCGTTCCTTGAAATTATCCACATTTTTTACTTGACTTTTAATAGCTGGTCTATTATCATCAGAGAGAATCTGATAAGATGAAAATGCACCCATTCCAGGAAGACAAAATAAAAACTAGTGCGATATAAATATTTTCAAAGAACATTTCAAGCTCTTTTCTTCATGAATATAACTATAATCCATGAAGAAAAGTATTGACTTTTAACTAAAAAACTCCGCGGTTTATGAATTAATCGGGGT
Organism: uncultured bacterium; assembly: GCA_964587715.1. Lineage (GTDB taxonomy): Bacteria > Zhuqueibacterota > QNDG01 > QNDG01 > DSAB01 > CAYYPT01. The sequence goes on from CAZPNF010000067.1 coordinate 5,817, forward strand.
TAAAGATTAAATTCCCCTCCCATCTGTTCTTTCATTATAAAAAGTCCTTCCCGAATAGAGGAAAAACTCACACCCATTTCGGTGTGGATTTTATCAATACGAAGACCCGACTGTAAAGGTCTGGGAGCTGGTTGCTTCAAATGGCCGCTTGTAGCTTTTTTAATCAAAGATGAATCAAGATCAAAAATTTCCGCAACACGAAGGGCAAAATCGTATCTGCTTATTAACTCACTTCCAGCAGTGTTGTACAGACCCTGTCCACCTTTCTCAAAAAGAACTATTAAAGCTCTCGCGAGATCATCAGCAAGAGTAGGGGTACCATATTGATCTGTAACTATATTTACTCTTTCTCCATCACGGAGTTTACCAATCAACCATGTAACAAAATTCATCCGTACGCCGGGGAAATAACCGTAAAGCACCATTGTCCTCGCTATAACAAAATCTTCTACGATTTCACTGATTCGTTTTTCACTTTCAAGTTTTGTCTTGCCGTAAAAACCTATTGGATGAGGTTCATCAGTTTCGCTGTACGGACCATTCTTTCCATCAAACACATAATCAGTAGAAATATGTATCATCTTGATCTTCAAATCCCTGCAGACCAGAGCAACATTTTCTGCACCCAGGACATTGACTTCCCATGCTTTATCTTTCTCTTTTTCACAGCCATCCACATTGGTAAAAGCAGCTGTATGTATAACACAATCTGGATGTACACGAGAAATTTGCTTAATAATTTCCTCCCGATCCGTAATATCACCCTGGATATATTCCAATTTACCACATTGGGCCAAAGATGACTCTTGAAGATCGATTGAAACAAGGCTATATTTATTACGTGCCTCTGCTAACAGTTTACTTCCTAGAAGGCCATTCCCTCCAGTTATACAAATTTTTCTCATCACAAATCGTCTCAAAGCAATTTTAAAAAAAGATGTTCATAATCAGAAGTTATCTTTTCCCATGTGTACTTTTCTCTTACACGTATCTCGGCCATGATTCGATACTTTTTTACCTCTCCTGGATGATCCAAGAAATATTGGAGTTTTACAGATAAGTCATCCGGATCATTGTGCTTAAAATAAATTCCCGCATTTCCCAAAACTTCCCTGTGCTCTGGGACATCGTTAGCCAGAATACAATTGCCATGTCCCATAGCTTCAACAAGTGCGGGATGTGTTCCTCCTACTTCCGTAGCCTGAACGTAACAATAGGCATGGGATTGAAACTCTCTGTATCCTTTAGCAAAAATGTATCCAGTAAAAACAATCCTTGGATCGCGGGTACTTTTCAGTTGATTGATATAACTTTTACTGTAAGGGGCATCTCCCACAATGACCAGTTTAAAATTTGTCTTCACCCTTTCAAATGCTTGAATAACGACGTGTGCATTATTTTCTGGTTCCAGACGGCTAACGTAAAGGACATATCGACCTTTTTCAACACCAAAAGGTTTCAGTACCTCATAAGATTCAACTTGCCCAACGGTAGCACCGTAAGGAATTAATATACTTTCTTTGTGAAATTTCCTTTTGTAATAGAGTTGTACTTCCCTGGCATCAGTAACAATCTGATCAGGGAAAAAAGTAGCCAAAAACTCTGATATACGGTAAACTGACTTACCAAGCCAGGACCACTTTGCCCTCTTCCATTCCAGACCATCCACGTTTAACACAACTCGTTTACCAACAATTCTTGGAAGCAAAGTGCAAAAACTGTTGGCACTGTTGCAGTAAAAAAGAATATCATACTTTTTAAACAATGCATGAAGAGTGGCTAAAAATGTATTCGCTGGAGTATCCAGATACTTCTGCCTAATTGTAGGCAGCACTATTAACCGCACATCTTTGTAAATTTTCTCTTTTGTTTTAATATAATTTGATCTTCCGTATACAGTAACTTCGTGTCCGCGTGCTGCCAATCGCACCGAAAGTTCCTCTGCAAAAGTTTCAAACCCACCGTAATTAGCTGGAATGCCGCGGGTCCCAAGAATTGCTACCTTAAGATTCATAAAATCTTCTGCAAATTAAATTATTTGATAGAATTGATTAATTTAAAAATCCTTACACCTAATCCTTTTTTTTCTCTATTTTCGTAAACAAGCTTAAGGACATCGGGTACTTTTGTATCATCGAACAAAAATTCTAAGTTAGGGTACCATTCCAGGTATCTCTCTGGAACAACGATGTATTCCACTTTCCTATGGCGAGCATAAGCTAATATCCGTTCAAAATTATCAGTCGAAAAAGAGGCTCCTTTTCTTATATCGTAACAACCAGCATAAAAATCAACCGATTTATTAACACTCATTAAAACAGGCGGCTGCGACACATGTTGTTTTAACCAAAGTCCTGCCATCTTTAATTCTACCGCATCTGCCCAAAACTGC
>CAZPNF010000068.1:0-4614 GCA_964587715.1 uncultured bacterium
TATTTTTGGCTAAAAAATACAAAGGAAGTAGAAGAATATTTTTTCAACTGATGTTTGGGCAGAGTATTTTTGCATTTTAAATTGTGATTTTGATTTTTAATTTTTTCAGTTTGAATTACCTGTTGACTTATGATGTTGTTATGAATGAATTATAAAGTACGCATTTTCGTGAAGAACCAGAATAAATAGGAGGAAGTAGAATGACCTTGATTAAAGGGGTAAACGAAAAAGTTTATAAGATAATTGGTGCATGTATGGAGATCCACAAAACACTGGGGCCGGGACATCCTTTGGATTTTTATAGTAGAGCTCTGGAAGTTGAACTGCCTCTTAATGGCCTTTCTTTTGAAGCCAAAAAATCTGTTCAAGTGATGTACAAAGATGTTATGGTGGGCACAGTGAATATAGACTTCTTAATAGATAACGAAGTAATTCTGGTGATCCGCTCGGAAGAAACATTGAAAGATACAGAGGTTCAGCAGATACTTCGTTACCTGAGTCTGTTCGGAACTTCAATAGGAGTAGTGGTCAACTTTGGTGGACTCAAAGTCCAGTATAAACGTATTCTTCCCAGTCGCCAGCAGAGGGATGTTAGAAAGAATCATTATCACCTGGCAGACTATCGTGAAATAGGAAAGACAAGAGAAGGAAATCCCATCATCTGAGTGGAAACTGAGGAGTCTTGTTCAGATGCGTTCCGGTTACAGGTTTTTTATCGCAGGGATAATTCAGGGATCGAAGTACGGTCCTGAGATTCACAGTCAGGGGTATCGTGATTTGATCAAGAAAATTTTGGATAAAGCCTTTCCAGATAGTGAAGTTTATTGCCCGGTGCAAAACCATCCTGATTCAATTTCCTACGACGACACAAAGGCCAGAGAAGTTTTTATGAAACATCTTGATATAGTTAAAAAGGCGCACTGTTTGGTGGCTTATCTTCCCGAGGCCAGTATGGGAACCAGTATAGAAATGTGGGAAGCCTACAATCAAAAAACAGTGACTGTTACTATAACTCCCATGACCTGGAACTGGGTAATTCGTATTCTGTCCGATAGAATTTACCCTGATATAGATAGTTTTCGGACTTTTGCAGAATCAGGAGAAATGGAACGTTTTCTTCGGAGAAGGTTTTCAATAGATGTATAAAATATTGGAGATATTATAATGATGAAAAAGTGGACTATTGTTGCTTTGCTACTTAGTGTTTTTCTTCCAGGGGTAATATTTGGAAGTGAACAGTTTCCCAAACCCCAGGGTTGGGTGAACGATTTTGCACATGTGATTCCGTTGACTTACCAGAGGAAGATAGAAGCAGTTGCAAGGGAGGTTAAAGAAAAGACAGAAACAGAGCTGGTGGTTGTTACGGTCGGGAACATGGGAGGAGCAAGCATTGAAGATTATGCTGTCGGTCTTTATCAAGCCTGGGGTATTGGAGCGAAAGGAAAAGACAACGGAGTTCTTTTGCTGGCAAGCATGGAGGAGCGTAAGGTGCGGATAGAAGTTGGTTATGGTTTAGAAGGGATTCTTCCTGATGGAGTTTGTGGTGAAATACGTGACAGGTATATGGTCCCTGATTTAGGAGCCGGTAACTACGGAATGGGATTTTATAAAGGTATTCTTGCAGTGGCGGAGGTTATTGCCAAGGATGCTGGCGTAAAAATCACAGGAACTCAGGGTATTGTTCGCAGGTCACGTTCATCGAGTCGAGGAGGTGCCGGGGGGCTTTTCCTTATTGCAATTTTTGTTCTGCTGATGATTTTTACAAAAGGGCGAATATTGCCGTGGCTTTTTCTCGGTGCAATGATGGGAGGTGGAGGTAGAGGGGGTTGGGGAGGGTTTGGTGGTGGTGGATTTGGAGGAGGAGGATTCGGTGGGTTTGGTGGTGGTATGAGTGGTGGGGGTGGTGCTTCAGGAAGTTTTTAGTGTATGATTTGTCATAACAATCGGAGGAATATCATGGGTCACGTTTCACGAAAACCTGAAAAGGTCTTTGAACAGTTTACCAAAGAGATTAGAGAACTTTTCGGTAAGGAAGTAATCTCAATTATTCTCTTTGGCAGTGCAGCAACAGAGGAGTATATTCCTAAGAAATCTGATATCAATTTTCTTGTTGTGTTAACACAGCAAGGGATTGAACAAATTGAGAAAGTTCAGAGGTTCCCTGCCAGGTGGCAGAAAAAGAAAATCAGTTTGCCCCTTTTTCTCACAGAGGTTTATATAGATGCTTCTCTGGATAGTTTTCCAATTGAGTTTTTTAATATGCGAGCAGCGTATAAAGTTATCTATGGCAAAGATGTCTTAAAAGAAATCGAGATTAAGAGAGGAGATCTCAGGCTTCAATGCGAAAGAGAATTAAAAGCTAAACTTCTCCAGCTTCGTCAGGGATACATTCTCACGCGTGGGAAAGCCAAGTCATTAAAACGTCTCATCGGGCAGTCCATTGTGGCGTTTGCTTCTATTTCTCGAGGGCTTCTTTATTTAAAAGGTAAAGAAGTGCCAAAGACAAAGCAGGAAATTCTTCTTGCAACGTGCAGAGAATTTGGTCTAGATGAAGGGCTCTTTTCTTTGCTATTTTCAGTGCGGGGATTTGCAGTGAATCTTTCGAAGAAGCAGTTGGCATCAAATGTTCAGAGGTATATCTCTGAAATTGAAAAGTTGAGCGAAATTGTGGATCAAATGGAATTTGTCGAAAACTAAAAATTGTCAGGAGGTAATCATGAGTAAAGGTGGAAAAATTGGTCTTGGTATTTTCATCGGAGTTGTTGTCGTTATTCTCATATTTGTTCTCAGTGTCAAAAATATGTACAATAACTTTGTAAGGTTAGATGAAAATGTAAAACAGAAGTGGTCTCAGGTCCAGAATGTTTATCAGAGGCGGTATGATCTCATACCTAATCTGGTAGAGACAGTTAAAGGATACGCTGCACACGAACGGCAGACATTCCAGGCTGTTACAGAGGCACGGGCTAAAGTTGGGGGTGTAATAAATCTTAAAGCTGAAAATCTTACACCTGAGAATCTTGCCCGTTTTCAGCAGGTTCAGGCAGGACTTAGTTCGGCACTTCAGCGATTAATGGTAGTGGTGGAACGGTATCCTGACTTAAAAGCCAATGAAAATTTCATAAGACTTCAGGATGAACTTGCAGGTACGGAGAATCGAATTGCAGTAGAGAGAAAAAGATTTACCGAAGCAGTGCAGTTGTACAATCAGACGATTCGTAAATTCCCAGAGGCAATCTTTGCGGGCATGTTCGGGTTTACTAAAAAGGCCTATTTCGAGGCAGTTCAACAGGCGCAAGAAGCACCCAAGGTGAAATTTTAAGGTTCTATGTTGATTTGGGTGGGTAAATAAAAATCAAAGATCAAAAATTAAACATGAAAACGATAGATAAAAAATCAAAAAGGGACGATAAAATGGAAAAGTATTAGAGAATGAAAGGATTTGAGCTTAATCTTTTATTTTGCATTTTGATATTTGATTTTAAATATGGGAGTGAGAACTCAACCCACTCGATTCAACATAGAGACATTTTAACAGAAAATTTCATCTCAAACCGACAAATGTCAAAACCAAAAAGGAGTAAGGTAAAATGGCAGCTTCTTTTTTAATCATCGTTGCTGTAGTTATTTTTGTAATAGGTTATATTTTTTACGGGAGTTTTCTTACCAAAAAGTTTGATATTGATCCTAAACGGGTAACTCCTGCGCATACTATGCGCGACGGAGTTGATTACGTTCCTGCAAAATCTCCTGTTCTCTTAGGTCATCATTTTGCTTCCATTGCTGGAGTAGGCCCGATTCTGGGTCCGATTTACGCAGCAGTATTTGGATGGATTCCAGTCTTTCTCTGGATTTTAGTAGGCAGTCTTTTTGTAGGGGGTGTTCACGATTTTTCTTCGATTGTTGCTTCAATCCGACATGGGGGGAAATCTGTTGGAGAAGTCATAGAAGATTATATTGGAGAGAGGGGTAAACGTCTCTTCCTGATTTTTACCTGGTTTATGCTCGTCCTTGTTGTAGCAGTTTTTGCCAAAGCAGTAGCCAGCACTTTCATAAAGGAACCTTCCGCTGCAACTTCTTCTTTTCTTTTTATTATTCTTGCAGTGTTCTTCGGACTTAGTATTTACCGATTGCATCTACCACTCTGGCTTGCAACGATTGTGGGAGTAGCACTTCTCTTTGGCTGTGTTTTTTTAGGACTCCGTTTCCCTATCCATCTCTCGTACAATTCTTGGATGTATCTTCTCTTTGGCTATATTTTTGTAGCTGCTGTTACTCCCGTCTGGATTCTACTTCAACCCAGAGACTATCTAAATTCTTTTCTTTTGTATTTTGTGCTTTTCGGCGGCATTGTCGGGATCTTCGTGGCAAATCCCAAGGTTGTTTTTCCAGCATTTACAAGCTTTCATACAGATATAGGTTTTCTTTTCCCTATGCTCTTCGTGACAGTGGCATGCGGAGCAGTATCCGGGTTTCATTCTTTAGTTGCATCGGGTACGACTTCGAAACAATTGGATTCTGAAACTGATGCCAGAATTGTTGGTTACGGCGGTATGCTAATCGAAGGGGTGCTGGCAGTTGTTGCAATGATTACTGCTGTTACCATTCTTCAGG
>CAZPNF010000068.1:4624-8169 GCA_964587715.1 uncultured bacterium
TAACTATCATCATCTTCTCACTAAAGAAGGAGGCGGCCCAATTGGTATTTTCTCTTCTGGTGTTGGTGCGTTTATTTCTAAAATGGGTATTCCTGTAAAAGCAGCAGTTACATTTGCTGCTCTCTCCATTTCTGCATTTGCCTTGACCTCCCTTGATACAGCTACACGTCTTGCGCGTTTTATATTCCAGGAGTTTTTTGAAAAGAAGGGAGTTGAAAAAAAGTCTATCTTGAGTCGAAATCGCTACATAGGTACTCTGGTAACGATTCTCTTTGCTGGTCTACTGGCATTTTCTGGTAGTGGTAAGGTACTCTGGCCCCTTTTCGGCTCGGCCAATCAGCTTCTCGCTGCTATTGTCCTTTTATCTATTACAGTGTGGTTGGCTGAACTCAAGAAAAAGAACAATTTTGTAAAATACCCTATGTTTTTCATGTTTGCTGTAACCTTGACTGCTCTGGGGAATCTTGTTTATAAGAATTTTATTACTAAGAATTTTACTCTCTTTTCCATTGCAATTTTACTCTTTGTGGTAGCTATTGTTCTGGTAGTTCAAGCTGGGAAGAGTTTAAAGAGTATTGACAAAGAAGAAACAGGGTCTTAAATGGTGGATAATACCAAAAAGCTCTATTATGTTGTGATTGGGGATTTAGTTGCTTCCCGAAAAATGCCAGACCGTAATCGAGTTCAGGATAAATTAAAAGAAGCCATGGATCACGTAAACGAACACTTTAGATCCGAAATAATTGCTCCTTTTATTATTACTAGAGGGGATGAAATTGCCGCTGTTTTCAAAACAATTTATTCTATTAATAAGATAATAAACAATTTCATCGATATTTTATTTCCCATTCAAATTAGGTTTGGAATTGGCAGAGGTGAACTTACTACTTCAATAAATACAGGCTTAGCAACGGAAATTGATGGGCCAGGTTTTTATGTTGGCGCTGAAGCTTTAGAGGAAGCTCGACGAACCAGACGATGGATTATTTTCCGGTTAAATAATCCCTTGTTTGATAAGAGTTTGACTTCTTTGAAAAATCTTCTGATTGTTCTTAAGCAGTCATGGAGTCCCCACCAGCGGAAAATATGTCGATTGTACGAGGAAATAGGCAGTCAGAAAAAAGTAGCTGAAAGTTTACAGGTTTCTCAACAGGCTGTTGCAAAATCCTTAAGAAATGCTCTTTGGAGTGAATATGTCGAAGGTGAAATGACAGTAGAGTGGTTGTTAAAAAAGATTTAAGCGATTGAATCAACTAAAGCTTAACCCATACAACCTAACAAGGTTGTAATATTGAATACAACCTTATAAGGTTGTATTAATAAGGAGTGATAATGTCTAAGCTCTACCAATTCTTTTTTATTATATTTGGTTATCTCTTTACTTTTACGATAGGGAGTATTTTTGTCAGATGGGTGGTATTTAAATTGGATCATGAATTAGACAAGATTGATAAAGCCGTTCTTACAGTTGGTACAGTGACAGGTCTTTGTGAGAGTTTTCTTATTATAACTCTGGTACTTCTTGATAAATTTACTGCACTTGGATTGGTAATAATGGCAAAATCTATTGTACGGGTGAAAAAGATGGAGGAAAGACCGGCTTATTTTCTTTTGGGGACATTGTTAAATTTCTGTTTTTCAATACTTGTTGGGGTTTTGCTTAGAATTTTTGTTATTAAACAGATGTAACAACCTCGAATTAATGGAGAGGCAATGTCCCGTACGCAAACCATATTCTATTCGCAAATGACCGAAAATTGGTCTCTTATCCGCCAATTCGGAATAACTTAAAATTTTAAGGAGAAAGATCCATGCCTTTCTGGACACTTTTCTGGGTAATTGTCCCACCGATTGTTTTAGTAAGTCTGGCAGTTATTTTCTACATAGTTTCCGGGAAAGACAAAGAGGGATAAATGAATCCTACTCTCATTGGTTTTATCATTTACCTTGTTGTAGTATTTTTAGTCGGGCTTCTGACTTTCAGATTGAACAAAACACTGGCAGATTTTGTTCTGGCAGGCCGAAGGCTCGGTCCCTGGGTGGTTGCTTTTAGTGAACGGGCTTCTGGAGAGAGTGCGTGGCTTTTGATTGGACTGCCAGGGCTGGCTCTTGTTTCAGGGTATAATGCTATCTGGCCTGCTATTGGCTGTACTACTGGAATTTTATTTTCGTGGGTTTTTATCTCCCGACGGCTCAGATCAAAGACAGAACAGTTCGGTGCCCTCACACTCCCCGATTTTTTTGAGAATCGTTATAATGATAAATCCAGAGTCCTGCGAGTCTTGGCCACACTTATCATCGTTTTCTTTTTCACATTCTATGTCTCTGCTCAATTTCTGGCAGCGGGAAAGGTTTTGAATGTAACTTTCCACATAACACCTTTCTGGGGAATGGTCATTGGGGGTTTCATTATTCTTTTCTATACAATGATGGGTGGTTTTTTTGCAGTTGCATGGACTGACTTTTTCCAGGGGTCAGTTATGGTATTTACCTTAGTGGTTCTTCCGATTCTGGGTATTATCAGTCTTGGTGGAATCGAGTCATTCACAGATAAAATCGCTTTGCGCGGTCCAGAGTTACTTAGTGTAAGTGGAGGCCACCACGGTTGGGCAATGACGAAAACTGTCCTGGGCGGGCTTGCAATCGGTCTTGGATACATGGGCCAGCCCCATCTTGTCACCCGGTTTATGGCAATCAAGAAAATTGATTCTCTTAGAAAGGGTACTTTGATCGCTGAGGTGTGGGCTGTTTTGGCTTTCTGGGGAGCTGTGTTTATTGGTCTGGTTGGTTTGAGCCTTTACGGTGATAACCTGCCTGACCAGGAACAGATCATGCCTTTATTAGCAAACAGTCTCTTGCCCGGATGGCTGGCTGGAATTGCAATTTCAGGAGCTATCGCAGCCATGATGTCAACGGCAGACTCTCAGCTTTTAGTAACAACATCGGTGCTCTCTGAAGATATTTACCACCAGATGATACGGAAGGATGCCTCACAGAAACGGCTCGTGGGTTTGAGTCGTCTTGCAACAGTGGTTGTTGGGCTGGTAGCTTTTGTCTTAGCTTTGAGCGCAAAAGCTCTTGTCTACGATCTTGTTCTTTATTCCTGGGCTGGTCTGGGAGCAAGCTTTGGCCCTGCACTGTTGATGACACTCTGGTGGAAGAAAACCACAAAGCGAGGGGTACTCGCTGGGATGATTGTTGGGATGGTGATAGTGCTTGTCTGGTACAATGTGTCAGCTTTGCATAATATGCTCTACGAGTTGATTCCTGGATTTTTCTTGGCGTTGGGGACGATCTGGGTTGTGAGTTTGGTGAGTTCTAAAAAATGAGTAGGGTTGCTCGGGAGAAATGTGAGAAGTTTGTCTATATAATGTTAGACGACATTTGACTTGAGTAAATGAGTTAGGATATTTATCCAACTATTTTTGAAAGGTATAAAATAAAAGGCACTTTATACACGGGTATCACAAATAATTTAATGCGCAGGGTTTATGAATCCAGAATTTAAGGACTTAAGTGAAGGGTGGTATGAATGATTGTTTTTC
>CAZPNF010000069.1:0-8158 GCA_964587715.1 uncultured bacterium
TTCCATTCTGGTGTAGTTACACGAAACATTTTCTTAAGTTCTTCTCGATGTTTTGAAAGGAAAAAAACTGTCTCGTCATCTGTGGGGAAAATAACCCATCCACTTAGCCCTTTTTTTGTCCCTAACTGAATAAGAAATTCTAAAAAATCTCTTTCATTTAGCACACTGGGACAATAAAAAAACTTCTCCAGATATCTAGAAAATCTGGCAGCACTGGGTTCATTATCTACCAATACAATTTTTACTCCCTTAGTTGCCAGAGCTCTTACTAATCCCAGACCCTGAAAATGCCCCCCAATAACAATTGCTCCACTTTTGTACTTCAAAGTAAATACCCTTTTTAAACTCTCCACCTGTAAAAATTACAGCACCATGCACAAAACAGGAGCAGAACCAACTTTCTATTTACTCGATTCTGCTCCTGACAGAAGATCTTTGTTTTTATCCCGATTCTGTGTTATTTATTAACGTCCATCATTTCAGCATAAGTGTTATAATAATCTTTATATCCGTAATAATCAGGTCCCCTGACTCCAGTCAACACAGTTCCAAGAATTTCTGCTTTAACATTCTTCAAGATGTCCAACGATCTGTTGATTCCATCTCGTGAGGTTTTTCCTACTTTTGCAATAAGAATAACGCCGTCTACCAATGCAGCTAAAACTGCTGCGTCTGTAACTGGCAACAAAGGAGGACTATCAAATAAGACAATCCCGTATTCTTTCTTTATTTCTTCAATGAAAGACCACATCAGTTTTGAACTGAGGATTTCTGAAGCATTCTTAACACCTAAACCTGCCGGAATTAAATAAAGACCATTTACAGTAGTTTCTCTAACTGCCTCCTGCCAGCTTATTTCACGTGCCAGATAGTTTGTCAATCCCACTTTCCTGTGAGAACCCGTGAAAAGAACGTCCAATACCGGTCTTCTCAGATCACTGTCCACTAAGAGGGTTTTTAGTCCTTGCTGTGCCATTGTAATGGCCAGGTTCGCCGTAGTAGTTGACTTACCCTCCCACGGACCAGGACTGGTTAGTAAAATCGTTTTTCTCCGTTTCTGCGATCGATTGCTAAAGTAAATCGCGGTTCTTATTGCTCTGTAGGCTTCGGAGATAGTAGAATAACTTTTTCTATGAGTAATGAGATAGGGGAAAACTCCTTTAGCACGGATTATATTCCAATTCTTCTGATGCTTACGAGGTGAAATAGGCAACCTATCTTTTTTGATCGAAGGGATGCTGCCAAGTACTCGAAGCCCCATTTCTTCTAAATCTTCTTTCTTCTTGATTGAATCTTCAAAGTATTCTCTACCGTAAGCAAACCCAATTCCCAACAATAATCCGAAAAAGGCTCCAAGAAAGAGATTCAAATATACCTTAGGACTGATAGGATTTACAGGAGGTTTTGCCATATCCACGACTCGAACGATGCTTACCTGACCTGCCTCCTTGATTCTTGTCTCTTCATACTTTTCCCTGAGCATGACGTAAATTTTTGTGTTAACCTGCACATCTCGTTCCAGACGGGCAAGTTCCAGACTTTTATCGGGCAATGTCTCTAATTTTTGTGTATAATTATTGATGATAGATTTTAAAGCCTTCATTTTGGCATTCAAAGATTCCCTGGTAGTCTTTAGCTCCAATATTTGTGTAATGAGATTCTCTGATTGCCCAAGAGGATTTATGCTGCTTAAATCACTCTTGACCAATTTTTTTGTCTCTTCGACAATTTTTTTCTTTATTCCAGAAAGTCTGTTCTCCATTTGTGTCAGCTTGACATCCTCTTTACTTGTGTAACCTGCACCAATTAGTTGAGCCTCGTAAGCAGCCTTTTCTGCTTCTAATTTTGCCATAGTCTTTTGCAATTGTTCAAGAACCGGATTCGAAAACTTCACCATATCTTCGACAAGGTTTTTCTTATTCTCATCTAATCGACTTTTTAAGTAATCGAGCTGCTTTTCTACCGACTCCTGGTCTGTTTTTGTCTTATTGTAAAGGGATTCAAAACTCGACAGTTGCATTACAAGCTGCTCGGTTTCGGTTGAAAGTGATACAACTTTCTTCTGTTTTTTATACTTTGTTAGACGTTCCTCTGAGATTGCGAGCTTTTTCTCTACCTCTTGCAGTTTGGCTTTAAGAAAATTCTTAGTCTGTACAACTTCCCCGCGCGTATCGGAGATGTTATAATCCTGATAAGCATTAACCCATGCGTTCACTATGTAAGCAGCCTCCCACGGACTGGAAGCTCTTCCTTTCAATTCTATAATATCGGTATCTCGACCGTAAGAAACTTTGGTTGCTCCTCTGAACTTCTCTACAAGTTCCTGGAAAGAAGGCTTTTTAAGAGACTCGGTTTTTTTCTTCAAGAAGGGAAAAATTTTGTTCCGCAATGATGGAGTACTTTGCAGTGAATTTCCCAGAATACTAAGCGAATCTTTATAAGTTGATTTTTGTAACTTTCTTATTACACTTGCTGCGAGTTTCCTGCTTTTTAAAACGGCCACTTCATTCTTCACACGGTATTTCTGCAATAGAACATTGGGAACATCAAATAAATCTCCCTGTAAACCCTGCCCTTCCCTGATGGAAAGTACTGCTGATGCCTCGTATACAGGTTTTGAAGTTAGTGTTAAAAAAGCTACTGTCAGAACAACACTGACAAAAGAAATTAAAATAAGCCCCCAACTGCGACGAAGAGGCCTAATAAATTCTCTTAGATTAATAGGATTTGAGTTATTTCTACTATTCACGGAATCTTTCCCAATAATCCCAAAGGTCAACATAGTCAATGTCCCCACTCACAGCCAGACTATATTTTGCGCCATCTGGCCATCTCCAGAAGCGGAGCAGGGGGAATTTATTTTTCTCTATAGATTTTAAAATCCTCTCTTTCCCTTTTTCCCCAAGACTGACTTTATGTTCCCAAAAAAGACTGCATTCACCGGGGTTTTTAGTAACTTCGCAGGCAAATCCTTCTGTTTTTAGAAAATCAACTACTTCCGGTGATGTTTCAGGAGCAAGGCCAATTATAGGTTTTCGAGGACTTTCTACTTCCCATATTCTTTTTTTTACTATTTCATCTTTCTGAAGAATTGTTGCTCGACCAGTACAGTTGGCTGTTATTTTATAACGATTAGTGTAAATTTTTTCTACACGAAAATCAAACTTTTCTCTCTCCATCCACCAGTTAGCAATTTCTCCTATAGGAGCAATCCAGACATCTTCCCAGCTCTTTGATAACCTTAAAACCTTTTTTAATGCGTTTTTATACCACCAGAATCGTTCAGGATGTACCTGCAGGACGAGAAGTTCACCGATTTCATGAACCCCGTACACCATTCTTTCCCAAATTTTTGCAATACTTTCCGTATCTTTTAAACCCAGGCGCTCGATTAAAATATCATCATCCGGTACAGAAACGGGGATTTCCACAATTTCATTTCGTATGTGAGGGAGCGTACTATACTTATCAGCAGTTACTGCCTGGTAGGTTTTTAATATTTTCTGATAGGCTGTCCATCTTCTTTTACCAAAGATCTGTGGATTCAGTGAATTCCATGATATTACTTCGCTACTATCCCATTTAAATCCTGCAGTTGCCAGCAGGCTAATTTTTTCGTCAGTCCGTCTGAGATAAGGAAAACGATAACCAGAATAGTCAATGTTGTACTGTTGAAATATCTTAGCAGCATTTTTAAAATGGGTACGCACTACATCGGATCTCAGCAATGTGTAGTCTACGTGTTTGTAGCCGTGAACCGCCAGTTCCACTCCCATAGCCTGAACCTTCTGGAAAAGAGAAGGATGCTTTTTAACAACAGAAGCCGTAACAGGCAGAGTAGGCGTAACACCATACTTTTTGACTAAGCGGATAAAGTCAAAGAGTGTACGGGTAAACTGCCGGGAATCGAGTCCGTAACGCATAAGAAACGTGTAAGCCCGAGTAAAAGCACTATCCACGGATCTGGTTTTGAATCTTTCTTTTAAAAGATTAAATGAGGTCATTAAAAACTCTTATCATTTATGAGACTGTCGGAAAACTAGCAAAGCACTTTTATCCTGACACACCTTCCATTACTCGCACCCGCAATGGCATCTTCCGATACCGAACTTTTCCATTTATGGTACGCAGCCAATCATACGTTTTTTCTAAGCCTTTTATCAGCGTTGTATTAGGTACCCACCGCAGAACGCGTCGGATTTTCTCAATATTGACTACCCTTCGTCTTATATTATCAATATCTCTTCTGTCTATGTATACAGGAGAAACAGAATTATCCACCAGTTCCATTATGTAATGAACTAATTGATTAATGCTTGTCTCTTTACCTGATCCTACATTAAAAACTTCTCCTTCAGCTTTAGGATTTAGTGCAGCAAGAAGAGTGGCTTCAACCACATCATCCACGTAGGTAAAATCCCGGGTTTGCTCACCATCTCCGTGGATATGGGGAACTTGCCCATTCATTATTCTATCAAAAAACTTGGACACCACCCCGCAATAAGGATTAAAAGGAGATTGATTGATTCCATATACATTGGAGTAACGAAGTACAACGGCTGGAACTCCGTACGACTCATAGAAAGCAGAAGAGTAATTCTCGCCGGACGATTTACTCGCCGCATACGGATTTAGTGTGCTTAAATGATCGTCTTCGTTGATGGGTAAATATCTGGGATTTCCGTAGACTGATGCTGAAGAAGTGTATACAAGACGTTCTACTCCATAGTTTTTGGCAGCAAGAAGAACGTTGAAGGTACCTCCACCATTTACCTGAAAGTCGAGAAGGGGCGAGGTTGTAGAAACAATGATATTTCTTACCGCAAGATTGAAAACAATTTCTGACTTCCTAACAAGTTCAGCCACAAGCTCATAGTCCGTAACCGACCCCTCAACAAACTTAATCTCTTTAAGAAAAGCGATGTTCTCTTTTCGACCGGTAAAGAGATCATCTAAAACAGTGACAACTGCACCTTCTTTCACCAGTTTGTTAACAAGATTAGAACCAACAAATCCTGCACCACCAGTGACCAAAACTTTTTTATTTCTAAATTGCATACATACTCCTCTGGATTATTAACGAGCATCTTTCATAGAAAGAACGAAAGGTATAGTCATTAAAATAATACGTACATCTAAACTCACACTCCAATTATCAACATACCATAGATCATAGAGAATTGCTTCTTCGTAGTTTTTCGGAGTACACCTTAAATTCAATTTTGACCAACCTGTAAGGCCTGGCTTGACATTCAGACGCCGCTTGTACCATTCCTTGTATTCTTCTACTTCATACACAGGATGAGGACGCGGCCCCACCAGACTCATATCTCCCTTCAATATATTGAAAAGTTGCGGCAATTCATCCAGGCTGGTTGCCCTGAGAAATCGTCCCACTTTTGTAGTTCTATTGTCTACATAAGCAATGTAATTTGTTAATAGATCGATCTTGCTTTCAGCTTTGCTACCTTCTTTTAGTAGATATTGAACATATTTTCTGTGTTCTTCTTCAGAAGTTTCATATTCCATGGTTCTAAATTTCCAGAGTGAAAAAACATTCTCCTGGTATCCAACACGTTTCTGTTTAAAAAATACAGTCCCTCTTGAAAAAATTTTGATAGCAGCAGCAATAAATAAAAAAAACGGCCAGGAAATACAGATAAGCAGACTCGGTACCAATATATCCATACTTCTCTTGGCAATTTTCCGTCCATTTTCCAAAAGACTCTCACCAAATTTTCTCCGGACCAACTTTTCTTCACCCAGAGCTACATCACCAAAGGATGTAACGATCTCTTCTTCTATCGAAGATCCAAAAAATCGAATAAACTTCGACAGCACCATTTGCTCCTAATATACATTCAAGATTCGTGAGGGAACTTAACGAATGGAAAATAGGACCGGGGAAAACATAGCTACCTTCCCTTATTCCATTCCCCTTGTATAATTTCAGGAATATATAAAAAGAGTGCAAGAATTGTGACCAAAATATAACTTATGTGAAGAATATTTTATAGATAAAATATACCGTAATTTTTAAGCAAATCTATATCCTAAGCCATGAATTGTCTGGATATATTTGGATGGTTGGTTTTCCTCACCTAATTTTTCCCGTAATCTTTTCACATGCACATCCACGGTACGATCAGTTACATACGTATTTTCACCCCACACTCTATCCAATATTTCGTCCCGTGTAAATACATAATCTCTTCTCGATGCCAGCAAATAAAGAAGCTTAAACTGCGTGTAGGTGAGGTCAATCAGTTTTTTCCCTTTCCGTACTTCGTGCATATCCAAATTTATCTCAATATCTTTTACTTTCAACTTACGTGGTGAATGATCAACAAGATCAATACGACGAACCAGCGCTTTTACCTTTGCTACTAATTCTTCAATTTCAGGAGGCTGAGCAAAACAGTCATCTGCTCCTTCTTCTATGGCCTGTATTCTTTCCTCTGCATTTTTACTTTTAGAAAGGAAAATCAAACCCGTTTTTTGGAACCTCTCCCTGAGAGTTTTAGTAATTTCTCTTATTTTACCGTCAGAAGAATCCCACTCCATTACCACAACATGTGGATTTTCTTCCCTAAAGATGGGAATGATACGAGTCGGGTCATCGATGCGTATGACACGGAAGTTAGCCGTAACAAATGCCCGTTCAATTCTGTCGCCAATTTTTGACGGAGTCATGAGTAAGACTACTTTTTTTGAATCCATTTTTTATCCCCAAATTTAAATCTTACAGTTCTGTTCCTCGTGTAAACAAGATTAGTACTTCACTATCCAAGTTTATTTGCAATCGTTGTACCACAAAACATGGGGATTGTTTAATCATCTGATATACTTGCATTTATAAAGGATCTTATATTTGAAATTTCTTTAACATTTCTTACAAAAGGGAAAAAAATTCCTTTTGTCAGTAGGAATTTTTTTCGATTCCGTAATAATTCCCAAGATCGTTCCAGAGATAAACGAAGTGGTCTCTGGAACGATCCCTTAACCTTCTCTTATTTTCAACTTTGCAACAAAGCCTAAAATAAAACGCCGTTCTCCAAGGAAACGACGATAAACAAGGGAACGGCTGGTTGTAGATATATAATTGTTTTTTTGAGAGAGAAAGAATTTATTTCATAAGACCACTTATTACAAAGAATAGATAGACAGTGGGACCTACTAACAACGGACTATCAAAACGATCCAAGAATCCCCCATGACCCGGCAGTATTTTTGAAGAATCTTTCACCCCAGCATCTCTTTTGTACAGGGATTCTATAAGATCGCTAAGTTGTCCAATAACTCCTACAATGGCACCGATGATCACAACATCGGTTAAAGAAAGTGAAGGAGCAATGAGATAGCGTAGTCCTATTGTTGTTGCCATCCCCACTATAAGTCCTCCAATTGCTCCTTCCCATGTTTTTTTGGGGCTGACCCGTTGAAATAAGGGATGACTACCAAAAAGGGAACCGAATAGATAAGCACCTGTATCACAGAGCCAGATAGTGACAAAAATAAGAATAACGATCCATCCGCCGGAGATATAAGGGAGAGTCGAGCCAAAAGACAATTCACGGATCAAAATAAAAAAGGAAAAAAGAGATATATAAAAAATACCAAAAAATGTAATTGCAGAGTTTGCCAGAGCATTGTCTTTGCCTTTGAACAATTCTACAATTAAAACAAAAAAGACTATAAAAAGAAGAAGCCTTCCCATCCACTGACCATTAAAAAAATAGAAATCCCAGCTAATTGCCAAAGCAGAAAAAATTCCAATAAAGCTTGAAGGTGAAAACCCTTTCTTTTTTGCAAGACCGTACAATTCCCACAGTGCCATTACAAGTATAATATCGACCATGACTAAAAATGGTATTCTCCCGAACAGAGTAACACCAAGAATAACGGGTACGCCAACAGCGCCGACAATGATTCGCTTTATTAATTCATTGTGATACATAAGCGTTCCTTATGATCTGTTTGATAAATTTATTTAGTCAGTTACAGTGACGTGTCATTCAAGCTGGGGCACTTTTTAAATGATGATTTTGCCCCGCCTCACTGCTTCGTCATCAAAAAAGAAATCCTACAAATACCTGTAAGACTCGATTCTTGGCCGAGCGTTCCGTATCGGCGTAGACGTTATCAGCACCGTAGGAGT
>CAZPNF010000070.1:0-2032 GCA_964587715.1 uncultured bacterium
GTCGTTCCTGATCCTCGGTATCATAAATAACAAAGTTGGGATTGTAACCGAGAAGTTCTGATTCCCACCGAAGAATTTTTGAAAAGATTGAATGAAACGTTCCTATCCATAATTTTTCATCCAGCCCAAGGAGATTCTTGACTCGTTCTTTCATTTCACCAGCCGCTTTATTTGTAAAAGTCATAGCAAGAATTTCCCATGGGGGAACCTTCTTTTCCTTAACAAGATAAGCAATCCTGAAAGTGAGCACACGGGTTTTTCCACTTCCTGCACCAGCCAGGACTAAAACAGGTCCTTCAGTAGCCTCTACAGCTTCCCTTTGTGCAAGATTAAGTTCATTAAGAAAAAAAGTGGCTGTGTTTTCCAAAAAATATCCTCAAGAAATTTATCATTATCTGTAGTGTCTTATTTCCCTGCGAATTATGTCAAGACGATGTTTCGCCTTGAGATGATCATGTATCGTCTTAGAAAAGGTGTGAGAGCCATCCCCATTAGCTACCATGTAAAGATAGTTAACATGTACAGGGAAAAGAACCGCGAGGATAGAAGCCAGTCCAGGGTTATTCACAGGTCCTGGCGGCAGTCCTGCATGAATGTAAGTGTTGTATGGTGAGTTTATTTTTAGATCGGTCTTTAATAATCTTCTGGGACCACCTTTGATAATATATTGGATTGTGGGATCGGCTTGAAGAAGCATTTTTCTCCTCAGCCGATTCATGTAAAGGGCGGCAATAGTGGTTCGCTCAGAATCTAAAGCAGCTTCACCCTCAACAATGGAAGCCAATGTAACGACCTGATGAATAGACATTCCGAGCTGTTTTGCTCTTTCTCTCAGAGAATCGGTAAAGATTTCATAAAACCGCGAAACCATTCTTTTTATGATCTTCTCAGGAGTTGGATTAAGATCGAAACGATACGTGTCAGGATATAGATAACCCTCTAAAGTTGGAGCATTTATGCCGAGAGAATGGCAGAAAGATGGATCTGTTACCAGCTTCATAAAACGAGTAGAATCCACTTCCAGACGTCTTTGAAGAATGTTTGCAATCCGGGTTGCCCTGATGCCTTCGGGAAAAGTTATTTTTTCAGTAACGACCTCCCCTTTAGACAATTTCCGCAGCACACTGTAATTGGTTATTCTCCCGTGAAAACTGTACTTCCCGGCCTGAAGTTTACGAGTAACTCCTAAAAACTTTGCTCCCCACAAAAAATTTCGTTCTCCTCTTATAATACTTTTCTTCTTAAGAAGTGCAGCAATTTCTTCTGGGGTGGCTCCCCTCTCAATAGTAACCTCAATAGTACCAAGGTTGTTGGGTATAATATATGGCAAAAATAAAAAAAGAGAAGAAGAAAAAACTAGAATTCCTATACTGACAAGAATAATACGAATAAAATCCTTACGTGTAAACAGCAGGTAGACTTTTCTCAAAACCTCTTTCATTCACCATGCCATTGGTTTAATAAACGAACAATTTGGGGATTTTCTTTAAGATTATTGTCCACTGAAATAAAATCAACAGAATAATCGGAGCGATCCCAATTTTTATCAAAGACCATTCTCAATTTCCCCACAGTTTTCCCACCAACTCCAGCTTTAGCAAGGATAGTATTCTTATAGACCCTGTACCATCCATCGGAATAGTCTCGGGAACAATTTCCCAGTATCACACTTATCCTTTGAGAAATTGCATCGATTAGAGATAAATTTTCTTCTTCTGTAAGCTGTGAGAGAACAATAATAATAGGATCATCCTCATTCATCTTTCCCAGAATTATTTTTAAAGAAAGAATGTAAGGAACAATCTCGATTTCATTTTTGGGACCACTGGGAACAAAAGTAATTGCTTTAGAAGAAATAAGACCAATAATTAAGAAGGACTTCCCTTTTATTGTTTCTCTTTTATATTGGTTTGTTGTTATTGCTCTTACCGAAGAATTTTTTAAATATTTGGTTGTTAGAAAAAAAGTATTTAATAATCGTGATTTAGACGAACCATTAGATATAATGCTTTATATGATTATTGCTGCTTTA
>CAZPNF010000070.1:2042-8076 GCA_964587715.1 uncultured bacterium
TCTTTATTCGTAAGATTTGCAGAAATAAAATCAATGCCGGAATGTGAGATTTTATAAAAAAAGGAAAGGCCATATTTAAGTTCATGACTCCCTACATTAATAGCTGTATATCCAAGATGTTTGTAGATATTTAAAACCATTTTATCCCATTCCAGTCTGCGATAAGAAGACAAAAAATTTCCAGTATCAAGGACAAAACAATTCTTTTCAATTTGCTTTAAAGAATCGATCAACGTTTTTCGCCTGGCAAGACCACCCCTGTTGTCAACAGGACAATCGCAATGTTTAAGCATACCGTTATTGCTATCAGTAAAAACCAAAGTTACAATTGTTTTATCCCCTCCATAAAGCCAGGTTGTGGAGACAAATAAACAGCTTACTAGCAAAATCTTTTGGAAAATAAACCTCATACTAATCCCGTTAACCAACCAGTAAAATCGAAGGATAATTTACAATTTTGAACTCAGATTGTCAACTGTTTTATGGAAACTCTCACCAAAAAAATGTTGATGATCCAACGTTTTTATTTTTTCCTTGACATTTCAATAATTGTTTATTATAATTTACTTGATTTAGTTATTTCTTAAATATCACTGAGACATACGGATGCCATTGGAGGTGATTAAATATGAAGGATAGATTTAATTGTGTTGCTATGAAGCACCGAAGTGCGGAAAAAATACAACACAAGTTAATGGGTTTTTCTTTGGAAGAGGAATTGGAGTTTTGGAAAAAGCGTTCAGTTGAATTAAAGAAAGGAAAAAAGAAATTAAAAGAAACTCAAATACGCTCAGTTAAAGTTTAAATTCTATCATAAAAAAAGCATAACATTGTCGGGTGTCCTGATGGTGGTAGGGATACCCAACGGAGCTTAAAATGAGCTGTGGTTTGCCATTCGGGCTAAACATTTCAGCCTGTGGACAGAAGAAGTTTACTTAGACTGGATCAAAAAATTTGGAGAAGACCTGTCTAAGCCGCCAGCACTAAATAGAATTCCAGGACAGAGACTCTGATGGGTATGTAATGATATCCTCTCCAAACCCATGATGCACGGATTTCTTTACCTGGTTGCCATTATTGAAAAACCTGAGATATTCAATTCGGATCAGGGATCCCAATTTACCAGCCAGGAATTTACAAGTGTTCTTGACTCTCACAACATCCGTATCAGTATGGATAGCCGTGGCAGCGTCTTCGACAACATTTTCATAGAACGACTGTGGCGCACTCTGAAATATGAGGATATTTACTTACACTCATATTCAGACGGTCAACAACTTTGGGATGGCCTGGATCGTTACTTCCACTTCTTCAACTGGGAGAGGCTTCATCAAAGCCTGGACTATCAAACACCCGGTGAAGTATATGAAAAAAAATATTGACATAAAAAGAAATAAACAGTATTTTAAGGACAGGATAAGGCCCCCAACCCCGGGACCCCTTCCACCTTAAAATACCTCAAAATCTGTCCACAGATATGGGGACTACCGAAGATGATTATGTAAAGATTTGGGATTTAACTACTTGGAATGAAATTTCCAGTATAAAAGCCTCCGGTTTCAAGGTAAATTCAATTTCTCTCTCCAAAGATGGCAAAAAAATGGCTACTAGTGGTTCTGACAAAATCGTTAAGGTTTGGAATTTAAAAAGTAAGCAACCAATTGTTGTTATGAAAGGCCACAGAGGTGTAGTATATTCTGTCGCTATTTCGCCGGATGCTAAATTAGTTGCCTCTGGAAGTGCCGATGGAACAGTGAGGCTCTGGAACGTTAAAACAGGCAAGCAGTTATCACTTAATGTGAAAAGATAACTTAATCACTGCTCGAGGCGGATTTGTCGCCCCCGTGCCGAGAATGGTTGAATATCATCGATGACTGTAAAGCAATACCACTACCCCCCATGTGCTCACGGCAAACTACCATCGTGGCGGTAATATTGGGTTACCCCTTTTCTGTACAATGCTTCAGAGTGATCTGCCAGAAGAGATACGAAAGACATTAATACCAAAGCAGCAAGACGATCTTGAAGTGCATCCGAGGTTTTGGGGGCGATGGAAAGTTCCGCTTCTTCAAGCGAACCATTCAAGGGGGCTGGACTTTCTTTATGCGGCCGTGGCGGTATACGCTATCACCAAGATGATCTTCTCGTAGCAGGGCGATGTGGATCTCTATACAGAACCAGCGCCTGCACAAGGATGGCCTTCAGCGTTACACGCTTCCGCCGGGTGTCCCCGACAAATTGTGAAAATAATAAATGAAACACGTGTGGCATGTGCTCCTTTGACAATACTTCAACAAGCTTAGTACAAGGCTCAGGACAGGCTTCAGGCCATGCTAAAGACAATATATAAACCCCATTCCCCTCAACCAACCCCACTAAAAACCTTTCCCAAACAGCCCCCTCCCAATAACTTTCTCACCAAACTTACTCTTCAACTGATCCACTGCTTCAGTAACCCGCTTACGTTTTCCATCGTTATCTTCAAAAAGACTCATCTGGTGTTCATTTGCAGACGATAATTGCGTTATGCCTACTCCTAATAAGCGCACTGGTTGAAAACTAATATTTAAAGCTTCCAGAAGATTAAATATCTCAGCGTATATTTTTTCACTCATGAAAATTGGCCTGGGAAGTGTGGAATGGCGCACAAGAGTGGAGAAATCGGAAAAGCGAACCTTCAGAATAACTGTTTTTCCCAGCAATTCCTGCTGGCGCAAACGGTATCCGACTTTATCGGAAAGCGCAAGGAGCGTTTCTCTGATTACATTAATATCAATCACATCTTTTTCAAAAGTCGTTTCATTACTAATTGATTTAATTTTTCTAAAAGGCATCACCGGGTCATTATCAATACCTCGTGCATGCTGATACAAAACTAGCCCCATCTTGCCAAATAGGCTTTGAAGGGTTTCTTCTGGTAAAGCAGCCAACTGGCCAATGGTGTAAATCCCAAGCTCTGATAGTTTTTCTTCTGTTTTTTCTCCTATGCCCCACAACTTTCCAACAGGCAGGGGATTTAAAAACTCCTCTACTTCATCATCTTTCACCACGACAAAACCATCAGGCTTCTTTAAATCAGAAGCAATTTTTGCTATCAGTTTATTGGGACCAATCCCCACTGAAGCTGTAAGTCTTTCTTCCTCCCAGATTTGTTCTTTGATTCTTCTGCCTACTTCCTCAATATTACCCAGCAGCCTTTCCGTACCGGTCATATCCAAAAAAGCCTCATCCAGACTAATAGGTTCTACTAAGGGAGTATACTGTCGAAAGATAGCCATTATTTTGCGGCTTACCTGCTGATACCTTCTTCCTCTGACGGGCAAAAAAATCCCGTTAGGACAAAGTCGATAGGCTTGAGAAATAGGCTGGGCAGAATGAATTCCAAACTTTCGTGCTTCGTAAGATGCAGCAGAAACTACACCCCTCCCCCTTCCCAGAAAATGATTGGCGCCAACAATAACAGGTTTACCTATAAACTCTGGATTGTCCCGCTGCTCTACTGAGGCAAAAAAGGCATCCATGTCCACGTGAATAATCTTTCTTGTCAAGATAGGACTCCTGGCTTAGTGATCTACTTCATAAATTCAGTAACGTATCCAGAGTTTGACTGTTTTTTAAAAGTATTTGTATCTTTAAGTGCCTAAAGTGTCTAAAGTTAAAAGTGCCTAAAATTTTAGCCGTCGTTGCAAAGTTGAGTGATTAATAAATTTCCATGATCGTTCCAGAGATAAGTGAAACGGTCTCTGGAACGATCTTTAAGGATTTAAGGCGTAAGCCTTTTATCCTTTTTGAGTCTCAACTTTTTTTTCGGAAGTGTTTTTCTTTCTAAAAGAAACCCTTAAGATGAGAGCGAGGGCTCTCATCTACCCCCACCAATTAGGCAACATCACCCCCCTTCCCATGTGCTATAGAGACCTTCTGTTATTCGTTAGCATACCTCAACTTTGCAACAACGCCCAAATTTAAAACAAAATTCTCTCCCAAATATTTTCTTATCCAACTTTAGTCACTTTAGCTCACTTTAGTCATTTTTAACTTTTCCACCTGAAATAGTCTTCCAGAATCTTTTTATGATCAAAGGCAAGGGTTGAGGGAAAGTTCTTTTTAGTGAAACGACGTACTTGTTTTGCATCATCACCAGCGACTGGTTTACCATTAGCACTGGCTACAAAAACTGTAGAAATCGTATGCTGCCGCGGGTCACGATTGGGATCAGAGTAAACTCCGAGTAAATGGACGAGTTTTACATCCAGAGAAGTTTCTTCCTTTGCCTCCCTGACAGCTGCTCTTTCTACTGATTCACTGTAATCCACAAAGCCACCCGGAATTGCCCATCCGTACGGGGGATTTTTCCGTTGGATGAGTATAATGTCTTCTCCTGATTCAATAATGATATCCACTGTAGGTACTGGATTCCTGTACTTTTTGAACTTGTGTCCACAAATCGGGCACACTATCACTTCTTTTGTTGACATTGCTTTTCTCTTTTGTTTAATGAATCCACTGAAACGAAGCCAATAAAAACTCAGAAAACAGTGTTTGATTGGTCCGGTTCAATTTCTTCTAACAGATTTAATATATCTTCCAGGCCTTCTTTTATCTCGGAAATCAGAGAAAGCTTCTCACTATCTTTTTTACTTTGTGAGAGCTTCTCCCCGTTCAGTTTTTCATGACTGGTCCCCTGGAGTAAATCGCTGATCTTCTTGTCGGTATAACCATACTCTTTAAATTTTTTTATCCGCAATATCAAATCTAAGTCTTCGGGTCTGAATAACCTTCTTCCAGTTTTGCTCTTAGAAGGCTTCAAACTTGGGAATTTTGTTTCCCATGTTCTCAACACACGGGGACTCACATCAGCAATTTTTGCAATCTCCCCGGCAGAATAGTAAAGCCTCCGAATTTTTGGGCCATCCATCCTTGACCTCTCTGGAAAATTCTGTGTTATTTGATTTTTACGGGCTTAACCAATGAAGTCCCATAAGAAAAAAGATTAATCACTCTTAATTTCATATCCTCAAGAAAACTCCACCTGTTTTCCCTGAGCTTTGCTCTGAGATTCCAGAGCCTATCAAAAAGATAATAAGCTTTTCGCTCTAAAACAAATTTTTCTCCATTTTTTTCAGGATTTTTATTAATCAAATAGTATCCGCATCCTTTCTGATACCCACAGGCCAGAGAAACGTCAATGACATCTTTAGTATATCGCCCGAATGGGAAAGAAATAAAACGAACTTCTTCCCCTATCTTGTCTTCTATTTTCTTTTTGGAAGATTCTAACTCAAATTTCAGAGAGGGAACACTCAATTTCACTAAACTCGAATGATTTACAGTATGCGACCCAATTTCAAACCCTGCTTTTTTCAGTTGAATCATTTGATCCCAGGAGAGATGTCGGAATTTCTTCCAGCCGAGATTAACATCCCATTCGTTTAATCGACCAACGTAACCTGTAATTACAAAAATGGTTCCAGTAAAATTGAACCCCTGCATTAGAGGAAGTGCATATCTATAAACACTTTCGTAACCATCATCAAAAGTAAGCACAATGGGTTTTGGTGGTAGAACAAAAGTGGGATCAAAAAGTTGCTTGAGAGAAATGGTCTGAAAACCCTCCTCACTCAAGAACTGCAGAACTGTTCTGAATCGGGATGGGGACACTCTTGTTACACCCCATTCGAAGGAAGAATCCACTTTGTGGAAAGTTAAAATCGGAACGAGTTTGTGTGAGGAATTTTTCAAAAAGAAACCTACGTTTCTTTATATGCGAGCAAACCTTCTTTTAAAATATTAGCAGCTTTTTTCAGATCTCCGGTATTTAAAACATAAGCGATTCTCGCTTCCTGTTTCCCCTTGCCAGGCGTTGCGTAAAAACCTGGGCCTGGAGCAATCATGGTTGTTTCTCCATTCACAGTAAAATCTGTTAGCAGCCATCGAGAAAAATCTTCAATATCGTCCACAGGAAAGGTAACCATCATGTAAAAAGCGCCCTGAGGTTTTTTGCAGTAAACTCCTGGAATATCTATAAGAGCCCGGT